>CAZDME010000030.1:0-15562 GCA_964506785.1 uncultured bacterium
AATCCGTATTCATCATCTCTAACTTTCCATCATAAGGGTCAGTATATGAATCCAGATTTTAGCCTCTATGGAAAAGGAGAGAGGCATTTCAGGGAATGCCTTTATCCAAAGCATTAACCAAAGTTCTGTTTCATCTCTTCTTTTTACATAACTAAATGAGGACATCCAGCAATGGAGATCCCGATATACGTTATAGCGTTGTTCTTCAAATTTGTTGTCGCTAAAATCAAAACGCTCGTAGAGGTCTATTGTCCATTTTGGAGTAAGCTTCCACTTTAAGCCACCATAGATATCCTCATTTGCTCCATCTTCATAGCGGTTACCCAAAGTAAAGCTCCAGATATCGTCTTTTCCATAGAGGCTAAAATCCGTATTCATCATCTCTAACTTTCCATCATAAGGGTCAGTATATGAATCCAGGCCAAAGCCTAACCAGTTTTTCGGCCTTAAGTCTAACTTGGCTCTAATATTTTTCCAGCGCTTCTCATCGCTGGGCTTTTTTAGATGGAATCCGCTTTCAATCTTAAAAGCAGCTAAATCAACACTTTGCATCCTGGCATCTACCATTCTTTTAGTCTGTAATTTGTTCTCTAATCCCAGATGAACGAAATTCAATTTATCAAGAGTATCTACATTATCAAATTGGATTAATTCGCTTGGTTCTGCCGTTGTGGTCCGATATTCGTATCTTACTGTCGGGGTGATAAGGTGGCGTAAACGGTGGATATCGAGTTTTTCGCTTTCTACGTCAAAAATCCGGGAAATTCTGGTGTTGGCCTCAAAACCTGAATAAAACATACTGCGCCAGGCATCTTCTCCGTTTATATCTTTACTATACCAGGTTTCCCGCATTCCTAAATAGGGGTTTAAATTAAGCCAGTGGAATACCTTCACCGGATAAGAGACCTGGTTATAAGTATCAACCCGGCTGGCTTCATCGGAACTACCGGAAACATCAGCTATTTTTTTATCCAGATAAGCGGCGTGATAATGGCCTTTGTAATAAAAGGGCGTATCCCAGACTTTCTGATTGGGAAAATTAACTTGAATCTCCGGCAGGCGTTCGGTCACCGAGTAAAACTTATTAACTCTTTTTTTAGCCAGAATATTCCAATTCCAGCGGGGATAAACCCCGGTTAAAGAAAGGTATGTCTCTGGCTGAGACTTATTAACATAATCATCGTAAAAATAATCCTTTCTAAAATTGATATCGCTCATGCGGTGCACTTCAAAGGTCCCCACGATATTTTCTTTCAATTGTTCGCGGTGAGAGATTTCGGCCCGCCAGCGGTCCTTTCTCGTTCCCGCCTCCTTATCTTTCTCCCTTATATAATACCCTTGCCAAAACCCCCGTCTTTCTTGGGAATGATATTTTAAATCCACCCCTTCCGCCCAGCCCTTTTTATCCCGCCAATCAGCATGCAGCGTCCCATAAATCACCTTGGTTAAATCAAAATTATAACCTCCCAAAACATAGGTTCCCCAGTCGGAAGAATGGCCGGGGATAATAGTCACCCGGGACCTTTTGTCTTCGAAGGACCGCCGGTAATACGGGAAATAACATATGGGGATTCTCCCGACGATAAAAAAGCAATGATGGGCAATAATTTCTTTTTTATCGAGATAAATGTCGATTCTTTTTGCCGTAATCCGGTAATGAGGTTTTTCTAAATCACAGGTGGTCATTGAACCCCGGTGGATATTGAGAGCATCCTTGCCTATTCTTTCAACCTCTTTTCCTTCAGCAAACCAGGGTTCGTGATAAGTCCGGGCATCAAGCAATTCCCCCTTGTTTTTTTTGAAATTGTATTTTATTTTTTCACCCCGGATGACATCTGTTTTCCCATAGAGGACAACATTACCTTCAGCCAGCAGTTCTTCCTTTTCTATCCAAAAAGTCACCTTTTCCGCTGTTAAACGGATATCGGCGCTTCTGATATCGACTTTTCCCCGGGCAACAGCCATTTTTCCATTCTCAAGGTACTCTACTTCATCGGCGCTAAGGGTAACCGGAATTTCCTCTGCCCAAACCGGAGAAAAAATAAAAAAAGATAATAAGACGATTAAAAAGGGATACAGGGAAACCTGGCGTTTTACTGGGTTCATCTGGAACTTATACCCCGCTAATAGATTACTTATTTAAGCTATACATCGCTCATGGATAGAAAATAGCCTTCAAGTTTTTACTTGAAGGCTATTTTAACATCTCTCTCATTCTTTTGCAAGCAAATTTATCGAGATTTCAGAGATTTCCAGTCTGATAGAAACCTTTCTATCCCTTTATCGGTCAGGGGATGTTTAACCAATAATTTAGCTATTTTGAAGGGTACGGTGGCAATATCGGCCCCGCAAAGCGCCGCTTCTAAAACGTGAACGGGGTGGCGGACGCTGGCGACGATTATCTCGGCAGAAAAGTTATAATTTAAAAAAATCTCTTTTATCTCTCTGACCAGGTCCATCCCTACCTGGCCGATATCATCAAGCCGGCCGATAAAAGGGCTGACGTAACTTGCCCCGGCTTTAGCGGCGAGAAGCGCCTGGTTGGCAGAAAAGATTAAGGTTGTATTTGTCCTTATTTTCTTCCCCTTCAAAATTTTTATTGCCTTAAGTCCCTCTATGGTTATGGGAATTTTAATCACGATATTTTTGTGAATCTTAGAAAGAGCCTCTGCCTCTTTAACCATCCCTTTAGCTTCCAGACTTATCACCTCGGCGCTAATCGGCCCGTCGACAATACCGGCAATCTCTTTAATGACCGCATAAAAATCCTTTCCTTCCCTGGAGACCAGGGTTGGATTGGTAGTGACTCCGTCGATTATTCCCCAGGAAGCCCCTTCTTTAATATCTTCGATGTTTGCCGTATCTAAAAATATTTTCATCTTATCCCCCCGTTTTTAAGTATCAAAGTGTCATCGCTCACTTCGTGAGCTCGTGTCAAAGCAACTCTGACATCGTGCCTGCCCGCCTACGTTTTGTGGCGGGACACTCTGACACTCTGACACTTTAACACTAACCTCATCCCCACCGGACTGACACCTTATACCGGTGAAGTTGATTCATGATTTTATTGCTAAGTCTTCTGTTGGTAACAATCGAATGAACTTCTGCCAGCGGACAAACTGAAGCAAAAGAAACCTGGCCAAAATGTTTCGCCGTGGCTAAAACAAAGGTTTTATCTGCCTTCTTAATCATCATCGCCTTCATCTGGGCGCCTAAAAGGTCATCGGTGGTCAAGCCTTTGTCGAAATCAAGACTTACACCGTCAAGAAAAGCCTTATTGACATGAAGGCGGTTTAAAGTTACCTCTGTTAAGGGGCCCTGTAAAGTAAATTCAGGAAGTTTTAAATTCCCGCCGGTGAGAGATAGATTGATGTTGCCTCTGGCGGCAAGTTCCATGGCAATTTTCAATGAATTGGTTATCACCCCAACATTTAAATCATTTTTTAACAACCGGGCCAGGGATAAGGTTATGCTGCCGCCGTCCAGATAAATACTGTCTTTGGGTTTAATTAAGGAAAAAGCCAGTTTAGCAACCTTGGAAATTTCCCGGTAGCTTTCTTTACCTTCTTCTAAATCCGAATAAAATGAGGCTTCCCAGGGTATTGCTCCTCCGTGCGTGCGCCGGAGGCAATAAGCAGACTCCAAAAGTTTAAGGTCTCTCCTGATAGTGGAAGGAGAAACAGACAATTTTCTGCTTAAATCGGCAACACTTACCGATCTTTTCTGGCTTAGTATCTCTTTAATTGCCTCAGTTCTTTCTCCGGATAACATTTTTTGCTAAAACTGCAGCCCCGATTAATCCGCCGTCTTTACGGAATTGTCCCGGCACTAGTTTAAGATTTTTTCGATAGACTTTCATAACGTGGGTCTGTAAGGATTTGCGGATGGACGGGAAAATAAACTTTCCGGCAAAAGAGACCCCCCCGCCGACAATAATCAATTCGGGATTAAAAATATTGACCAGTCCGGCTAAAACCATTCCTATTTTTAGGCCGGCTTCTTTCCAGATTTCTTTGGATAAGGAATCTCCCCTCTCGGCTGCTTGTTTCAAAAGAAGGGGAGTAATACTCCTTAGATTGCCCCGGGCCATTTTTTTTAAAAGAGACCTCCTCCCTTTCTTTATCGCTTTTTGGGCGATACGGGAAAGATAACTATTACCGACATAGGTCTCCAGGCAAGCTTCTCCCCCGCAGTTACATTTTTTCCCCTTGCTGCTTACCGGGATATGGCCGATTTCTGCGGCGGTGAATTTTCCCCCGTGAAAAAGCTCCCCTCCGACGATAATACCGCCGCCCACTCCGGTTCCTAGGGTAAGAGAGATTATGTTTGTTTTGCCTCTGCCTTTACCTAATTGCCATTCCCCTAAGGCAGTGAGATTGGCATCATTATCGACGACAGTAGGAATTTTTAACCGGCGCTGGATAATTTTAGCCAAAGGCACATTCTTCCAACCCGGGATATTGGTCAATTCGTAAACAATTCCTTGGCGGTCAACCAATCCAGGGATGCCAATACCAATAGCGGCGATACTTTTAGGATGAAGGGTTTGAGCTTGAAGAATCTTATAAAATTGGGAAACAATTGCTTCAATTAAACGATTTTTCCCTTTATATTTTTTTGTTTCAAAGGTTGCCTTCTTAATAATCCTGTAATTTAAATCGAAAAGGGCCAGTTTTGTTATTGTCCCCCCAATATCAATTGCAAATACATATCCCCGGCTCAAAAACAATTTCCCCTTTTTGGCTCTTTGCTCATAGATTTTCGCTCATAGTCGTATTTCTTTTTTTTGCTATCAGCCATGAGCCATTTGCCATCAGCCAATTAGCGTTATGCGCTAATTCATCCCTTCCACTTTATATCGGCTTTTCTCTCTGAAATAAAGCGGCAAACCCGATTTCTGCCTAAACGTTTAGCCTTAAGCAGCATTCTGTCAGCCCTGTTGATTAAATCTTCGGCAGAATGAGCGTCTTCGGGGAAAGTGGCTGTGCCGATACTTATAGTAACTTTAATCTCCTGCTCATAAGCTTTAAAAACATGGTCAGAAACTGCCTGGCGGACCCTTTCCGCCACATAATAAGCGCCATCTTTCCAGGTTTCCGGAAGCATTATGACAAATTCTTCTCCGCCGTAACGGGCGACCAAATCTACCTCCCTCGTATTAGCATTGAGAATTTGAGCTGTTTCTCTAAGGACCAAATCTCCCACCAAGTGGCCGTATTTATCGTTGCAGTCTTTGAAATAGTCTATATCGAGCATTAACACCGAAAGAAATAAACTTCTACGGAGAGAACGATTCATCTCTTCATGCAGCCTTTCTAAGAAATGCCGCCTTAAGAAACACTGGGTTAAACTATCAAAAGTAGCCATCTCCTGAATACGGGCATATGATTTGGCAATTTCTAATTCCATGCTGAACTGAGGAGCTAAAACATTTAATTTTTCCAGACACTCATCGTAATTTACCGTCTCATCTTCTTTATAACAAAAGTTTTCTAAAGTTAAAGCTCCGATTATCCGGCCGCCGCTTATTAAAGGGACCCCGACAAATACACTAACATCAAGAGGAAACTGTAACCGTCTCAGGACTGTTTCTTCAGTAATTAAAACTGGCTCACCGCTTTTAACTATCTGATCCTTAACCGAAGAATTAAACCAGCTTTCCCAATCAGATTTCATTTCTCCGTTTTTTAAATCAAAAAGTAAATAAGAAAGAAAATTCGGTTTTTTGCCTTCCCCGTTTTTTTGAATAAGTAGTTCGCCTTTTTCGAAATCGAACATTTTTTCTAACGTTTCTTTGACCATCTTCATCCTTGCCTGCAAATCAAGCGTCTGCTTCATTTTTTTTGTCTCTTCATAAAGCCCTGATCTTTCCTCAATGGCTGCCTCTAAATTTTTATTCGAGGCAGCTATCACTTTATAATTTGCCTTTAATTCGTCTAATCTCTCTTCTCCCCCTTCCGCCTCTAATTGGTATTGGTAATTGCTTCTCGCCCGGAAATGTTCATATAAAACGTAAATAGCGGTAGTAAAAATCGTGAAAAGGAAAAAAGCGAATAAATAGACATTTCTTAAAAACAAATACTTTTCGCCATTCAGCCTTAAATCAAGAAGGAAAAAAGCTATAGAGATTAATAAAATAACGCCGGCAAATTCAAGCATCCCCTGAAAACGATAAAAATACAAAACAGCTAAAAAAGGCAAGAGCAGCAAAAAGAAAAAAAGGCTGCGCCCGACAATAGAATTTTGCCTGAAGACAAAAAGAAAAGCGACAAAAATCACCGCTCCCGTTACCGGTATCAGCCACTTTTTATTTGCCAGCCAAGTATCAAACAATTCAACCATTACTCTCTTTTTCCTATCAGCAGTGAGCCATGAGCTAAATCCCATCAGGCGGCGCAGACTTTATTCCGTCCTTCTCGTTTAGCTCTAAGCAAAGCATCGTCAACTTTCTTCATCAATCCTTCCCGGGTTATTCCGTCTCTGGGATAGGTAGCTACGCCGATACTTACCGTAATTCTTGTTTCTTTCCTCCTTACATAAATAACTTCCCTTTCCAAAGAAATTTGGATATCTTCAGCGATCTCGATAGCTTTTTCCCTTTCAATACCGGGAAGTATCACTGTAAATTCTTCGCCGCCAAATCGAAAAACCTTGCCTTTTGAGGCAATTTTTTGCCTAAGGAAAAGGGCAATTTTCTTTAAAACGGTGTCACCGACAATGTGGCCATAGGTATCGTTGTAATCTTTGAAATGGTCGATATCAACCATTAACAGAGAAAGAGGTTTATGTTCTAAACTGGCCATTTTTAAATCCTTAACCAAAAGTTCCTCGAAATATCCACGCACATAAAGATCAGTCAAACCATCCACCGTAGCCAAATATTCGGTCCTCTGGTAAAGGCGGGCGTTTCTTAACGAAGCGGCGGCTAAATCAGCCAAAATAGACAAAAGCCGCAAATCCTCCACGGAAAAAGCCTCAGTTTTCAAACTACTCAGCCGCAAAAGTCCCAAAGTTTTGTTGCCTCTCAAAAACGGGTAGCTGATAATTGAATTTTCTTGAACCCTTTCACTATCCATTTGAAACCGAAAATCATTTTGGGCATCGGTAATCAGAAGCCCCTGGCGATTCTGCACCACCCAGCGCTCGAAAATAGTCTCTTGTTTTAATTTTTCCTTTACCTCTAATGCCAATTTATTATTTTTAACTTCTCCCTCAATCCGGAGGATTAAATCCTCCCGCCCTTCTTTAGTTAAGAATATTTTGAGATTTTCGCCTTTTCCAATCAACTCAAATAACTTAGCGGCCACCAGATTAAGTATCTCCTCAACCTTTATTGTATAACTCAAAATTTCGGCAATCTTGCTGAGTTGAGAAAATTTTTCGAATCTTTTCTTAAAAGCTAAAGTTAGAAACTTCTGCTTTTCGTATTCGTTTTTGAGCGTATTATAATCCTCGCGGACACGTTCAAGGTCTATAACTTCCTGGCTTTGCATTTTTTTCTCTTTCCCTCTTTGCTGGTGGAGAAAAAAGATAACACCCGAGAAGATAACTAAATTAAGAAGAAAGAACGGATTATGAGAAATGAGGAAGGAAAAAAAACTGACCAGAGATGCAAGAAGGCTAAAGATGGAAGCTTCGTTAAATCCTAAAAAAAACCCGGCGAAAATGATTAAAACGGCAAAAGATGAGGTAATAATCGGTAAAGCAACCTGGGAAAAAATAGTTTCCAATCCTCTGGCGACAATAATTAAGCGCAGCCAGACTATGGTTAAAGCAAGAAAAGCGATAATTGCCGACACCCAGCCGAAATAGTAATATAAGCTAGGGTTTTCCCTCTTACTGCTTTCAACCAACATAATATTAGACTATCACCTCCTCAGTCGCTTGATCGAAAAGATGGATTTTATTCATATCAAAAACCATTTCAACCTCTTGATTCTCGATAGTTTGATTATTGGAATCGACGCGGGCAATGAAATCCTGCTGTCCGGTTTTCAAATGGAGGTAAACCTCTGAACCTATCGGCTCGACAATATCAACATTGGCTTTGATTGTATTAGTTTGATGGGCCTCATTGGAAAAAACCTTATCGTAAATATCCTCAGGGCGAACACCGAAGGCAACCTTCTGATTGTCATATTTTTCTATTTTGGGGGTGAATTTATCCAGCAATTTAATAGCGAAATCGCCGGAATCAAAAAAGAACCCTCCGTCTTTTTTTAGGATTCTCCCGTCAATAAAATTCATCGGCGGGCTGCCAATAAATCCCGCCACAAATTTATTTGCCGGGCGGTTATAGACATTAATCGGCACATCGATTTGTTGAATAAAGCCATCCTTCATAATGACAATCCGATCCCCCATGGTCATCGCCTCGACCTGATCGTGGGTGACATAAATGATTGTTGCCTGCAGGCGCAGATGAAGTTTGCTTAATTCACTGCGCATTTGCACCCGTAATTTCGCATCCAGGTTGCTCAATGGTTCATCAAAAAGGAAAACCTTGGGTTTTCGAACAATGGCCCGGCCGACAGCCACCCGCTGCCTTTCTCCGCCGGATAGGGCGGCTGGCTTATTCTTGAATAATTTCTTAATGCCCAGGATTTCCCCGGCTTCGTTTACCCGCTGATTAATCTCTTTCCGCGGATATTTCTTTAATTCCAGGCCAAAAGCCATATTCCGATAAACACTCATATGGGGATAAAGGGCATAGTTTTGAAAAACCATGGCAATATTCCGATCCCTTGGCGGCACGTTAGTAACTACCTGGCCATTAATGCTGATTGCTCCCTCTGTCGGCTCTTCAAGTCCAGCAATCATTCGAAGCACGGTCGATTTACCACATCCAGAGGGGCCGACTAAGATAATGAATTCTTTATCCCTAACCTCTAAATTGAAGTTTTTAACCGCTTCTACACCATTAGGGAAAACCTTAGTTATTTCCTTTAAGCCGACATTAGCCATTTTTGCTCCTTATTTATAATCATGAAAGCCCCTATAAATGCAGACTACCTGAAAATTATACCCTATATACCACTGAAAGTCAATTTTTTTTACCCGTCTCTTTTTGCTGCCTAAAGGCACGGGCAACTTCCCCGGCTAAATAAAGTGAGCCCGTAATAAGGATTAAATCCTTGATTTTGGCCTGGTTTAAAGCATATTTTAGAGCCTCTTTAACCCTTCCCTTAACCACGCCGCTCCTGCCATATTTATTAAGGTTTTGAGAAATTATTTTAGCTGCCAGGGCCCGGCTGTTTTGGGGCTGGGTTATGACCACCCGATTAACCAAAGGAAGAAAAGCCTTTAAAATCCCATCGGCATCCTTATCTTTTAAACAACCAAAAATAAGAAAAGATTCTTTATACCCCCTTAATTTTTTCAAGGTTTTGGCTACGGCAACAGCCGCCGAGGGATTATGGGCGCCGTCAAGTAAAACCATCGGCCTGGTAGAAATCAACTCAAGTCTCCCCGGCCAATAAACAGATTCTAAACCCCTTCTGATTGCCTGACGATGAATTTCTATTCCGAAAAAACTCAGGCTTTCTACCGCCCCAATGGCTATGGCCGCATTTTCCGCTTGATATTCTCCCCCAAGAGACAATTTTAAATTTGAATAAATTCCCTTTAAGCCCTTAACCGTAATCACCCCACCCCAGGATTTAGGTGATTTGCCTTTGGGTTGAATAATTCGAAAAGAGAGAATTTTGATATCTTTACCAACTTTGATAAACTTTACCTTTTTCCGTTTACACCTCCCCTTTATAATCTCTAATATTTTGGGGTCTTTCTCGGCACTAATCACCACTCCCCCACCTTTTATTATCCCGGCCTTTTCTTTGGCAATTCTTTCTTTAGTTTTACCCAGGTACTCTGTATGTTCCAGACTGACATTAGTAATTACAGAAACCAGGGGATTCCCGATATTGGTAGCGTCCAACCGGCCGCCTAATCCCACCTCCATTACGGCAAAA
This sequence comes from uncultured bacterium, assembly GCA_964506785.1. Classification (GTDB taxonomy): domain Bacteria; phylum CAZDME01; class JAYEMH01; order JAYEMH01; family JAYEMH01; genus CAZDME01. Next base: position 9,972 of record CAZDME010000030.1, read on the forward strand.
TCTACCTTTTTGGCGGCAAAATAATCGAAGGCCAAAGCCGTTAAGGCCTCAAAAACCGTCGGCCCGTTTTTCTCTCTTTTTAATTTACTTATAACCGGCCTTGCTTTTTCTATCCCCTCGGCAAACTCTTTTTTGGATATAAAGGATAGTCCTTTCCCTTTTAAAATAGCCAGGCGTTCCTGCCAATCGGCTAAGTGAGGAGAAGTAAATAATCCAACCCGGAAACCGGCCGCCTCAAGGATATAGGCAACCATAGCCGCCGCTGACCCTTTGCCGTTAGTCCCGGCGACATGAATAATTTTAAGTCCTTTCTCGGGATGGCCTAAAAAAGCGGCCATCTCTTTGATTCTTTCCAGCCCCAGTTTTATGCCAAAACGCTGCAGGCGGGCAAGTTGACTCACCCCGTTAGAAAATTCGCCCGACTTTTCTCTCTTCAAGTTAGCCCGTCCTTTCTTATTCCTAAATGTTTCCATCTTTCATGACCGTTTTGTAATTTGGGCGTTTGGCAGGTTTTTTTCTAACGGGGCAAGTTGCTTCAATGTAGTTCATTATTAAGAGAGGAAAATTTTGAAGATTTTCGTAATGGTTGGGACTAAGTCTTTACGGGAGACGATAAGGTCAACTAAACCATGTTGGAGCAAGAATTCCGAACGTTGGAAACCCGGCGGAAGTTTCTGCCGGATGGTCTGTTCGATAACCCGCGGTCCGGCAAAACCGATTAAAGCTTTAGGTTCGGCAATAATGATATCCCCTAAAGAAGCAAAGCTGGCCGTCACCCCGCCCATAGTCGGGTCAGTCATCAAGGATATATAAAGTAGTCCGGCTTCACTCAATCTGGCTACCGCCGCACTGGTTTTGGCCATTTGCATCAGCGACAGCACTCCTTCATACATTCTGGCGCCGCCGCCGGAGCCGGAAACGCTTATAAAAGGCACCTTTTTCTCAATGGCTTTTTCAATAGCCCGGGTTATTTTCTCGCCTACTACCGAACCCATACTGCCCATAATAAAATTAGAATCGGTGAGGGCGATTGCGATATCATAGGCGCCGATTTTCCCCTCACCGGTGATTACCGCCTCTTTGAGCCCGGTAGCTTTTTGGTCTCCGATAAGTTTATCTTTATAAGCTTTTGTCCCTTTAAACTCCAGCGGGTCATTTGATTCCATCTGGCTATCGTATTCCTTAAAACTCCCTTTATCTAAAAGATAATCTATTCGTTCCCAGGCACCTATTCTGAAATGATAATTGCATTTCGGACAAACCTTGAAGTTTTCCCTCAGGCGTTTATTGAAAATAAACTCTTTGCAGTCGGGGCAGCGTATCCAGAGCCCGTCGGGAATACCCCTTTTTTTAGGCTTGATAGGCGTATACTTTCTTTTAAACCAGCTCATTTTCCTCTCTTACCCCCGCCGTCAGCTCGAAGGTAGTTAGTAATCTACAAATAGCAAATTTAGTCACGAAGTTTAGTAATTAATGGATGGAGCATCGCTTGGATTTCATCTACCTGAGTTATTCGTTTGCCAACAATTTCTTTTGTCAAAAAATTCTTACACCTGGCGTATCTGCCTTTAGTTTCACTTGCAGAACCGCGAGAAACTCTAAAAAAATATTTTAATTCCTTACCTGCCTTTCTTCCATAGCCCTCTTCCATGTTGGCACATATAGAGTCTAAACTTCTAATTTGTTGTTTTGCTAATTCTCTTCAATCTTTCCCACTGTCCACTGCCTACTGTTACTATCTACTGTCCACTGTTAACTTTTTACTCACTGACTACTGCCCACTCCTTCGCCAAAGGCGAAGGTTGGAGCTGACGAGTGGAGTTGAACCACCAGCCTGAGCTTTACGAAAGCCCTGCTCTGCCATTGAGCTACGTCAGCAAATCTACCTTCATACTATACTGCCAAAAAATATGATTAGTGCTATTTAGCTAAATATTAACCTGTGGCCCTTTTGTAAATCCCTGAGCCCTTTTAAGGAAATCTTTAGCTGCTTTTAAAGCGAATTTAGCTCCTTCTTCCGACCATCTATTATAATAATCAGCATCTTCTCTTAGCCTCTTACCTTTTCTAAGAGACTCAATTAAACTACCCGGGAGTAATCTTGTTTCTACATAAAGAGCCCGAAGGGCAACAATTAAACAGTAATGGCTTCGTTCTCGATAATTCTTAGCATACAGAAGAGCCCTGGCGGAATGGAACATGGAATAATAGGACTGGACAGTTGACCATTTGTAATTTTTATTGTTGAAACTTCCCTCGGCAGCTTCAAGGTCTTCTTGAGCGGTTTTAATATCCTTTGCCGCAAGCGCCTTACCCCGGGGGAATTCCTTTATCTTGTCTCTTTTCAAACACTTTTCAAATTCTAGACTCATCCTTGGATTCCCACAGGGTTATGCCGTATTCTATCTCTTCAAAAAATACCGGTTCTTCTTTTTCCATCTCCACAAACTGAGTCGAATTACGAACAACGGGTTGAAGATTTCCTCTAAGGCTGCTTTTCTTAATGTTTTCTTCGGTGGTTTTTGGACTATTGGTAAGAATGAAAAGGTCAATATCGCTATTGGCTGCGTTTTCTCCTCGGGCGCAGCTACCAAAGAGAACTATTTTCTGGGAAAATTCTTTCAGTTTCTCTATCAGCGGTTGTAAGCATACTACTGTTCTTAAGACCTTTAACTGTTTAATAACGGGATTATTATAGTCAACGGAATAAAGATAAATTTTCGCTTTTTTTTCCCGAAGGACGAGTTTTTCTTTAGCAAGCTTGCGGAGAGAAAAATTGACCCCTGCCCTGCTCACTTTAGCAGCTTTCTCGATTTCCTTGGCCAGGAATTGCTTGCCTGGATTTTGAATGAGAAATTCTAAGACCTTCTGGGCGTTAGTTGATATAAGGCTGTTATTCATATAAAGTTCCAGTGTTCTATCTAAAAAATTAGATGTACATCTAAAATAATATATGATTGCCCAAGAGATGTCAAGAAGTTTTTCTCGCCGCGTTTACCTTTAAAAACACCAAACTTGACATCAATATATCAAAATATCCCCCAAAGTCAACTAAAAACTCAAAAGCTCAGCTTATTAACCCCTCCTTTGAAATAAAACATATATTCAATTTTTTGTAGCCTATATTTTATACCTAAACTCAAAGAAACTTATCTTTGACAATAAACCAAATCTATCTTAAAATGTAGCCGCACGGACAAATTTTATGAAAAAACTAACCCTAATCTTAAGCCTTATTCTCCTCTTCTCTTTCATCTCCATCCCGCCCAATTATAGGATATCCGATATCCTATAATTTTAGCGGCGAATAAATCAAATTACCTATCTATCCCTCCGCAGATTTCTTCGAAATCTAAGCGCTGAAGCCCCCTCCCTTACCAATCCAGCCAGCTTTCTGCCTGTCTTTTCTGCTATCTCCCTTAGGCAGAGTATCATAGTTTTCCTAACCTAATTTAGTCCCAAAATAAAAATTCGGCCTTCTAAACAACTTGGCCGAAACCTTCCCCACCTTCTATCCCCGGGCTGAGCTTTACACCGGTAGAAACCCTTATCTGCCGTCAGAGAAGTCCGCCGAAAGCATGGTGCCTATTTGCGGTGGATTATTTCTAACGGGGTTTACTACCCCCCTCCTGCCATTAAGCGGCAAATACCGGACTAAAAGACAACACAATGCTTTTAGCCATTTATAATAATTCCTCTGCCAGATACGAAACTTTTTCGTCCAACTGCTTAATTATTTTATATTGCTCCTCTAATACAGTAATGCCTCCGTTCATTATTAAATTACGCAAGCTGTCTTTATATCCGCAATAGCTAGATAAAACACCCAACCAAAACATAAACTTTGACTTTACATCCTGGTTTTGAATCAAGCTGAGCACGTTTTTTTCTGCTTCGTCCGCCAGAGAAAATGAAATTTTCTTAAACCACCTGAAAGTCGCATAGAAATATCCTAATTCCCAGAAAGGGTTTACCTCATTTGAGAAATAATCGAAATCTGTGCTCAAAGCCTCTATTCTATCAAAACTTCGCATAACTCTAAAATTCCAAATATGAGGGTCTTCAATACCGCAGCCATAGGAAAATTTATTGATTGAATGTTTAAGTTTCAATAAACTAATTCTAGTTTTGGGTAAAAATTCAAAACCGTAGGTAGAGTCTTTTGCCAATTCTAAAGCGACTTGAACAATAGAAGGAATCACGAATGGTTTATAACTCTGGTTAATAGAGTTTATCTCTTTGAGATATTCAAAGACAGAAATTAAACTTGAAACAAGGTCATTAGGATTATTTAGCAAATGATCTATCAAGAACTCTCCTATCCGTTCGCATAGCACAGTATTATCATAGGGGTATAAATTGACTATTTTGGGAAATAATTTGTTGCGGCACTTCAAAAAGGTTGTTGTTTCAATAAGTTTTAGATAATCGTCCTTTTTTGCATAAGTTGTAGAGACATATTGTTTAAATTGTTTGTCTATAATGCTGCAGACAATTTTAGCCGGCCATCTATTTTCGTTATTGAGAGGAGCTTCCATTATATATCCATATTGCCTTAAAGGAAAATGTGATTGCAGATATGGATTTTGTAATTTTTTATACCCCCTATCTAATAAAAAATCTATTTTACCTACCGCTAAATGGTTCATTTGCAGATACTTTCGCCTTCAAGTTCGGTTTTGGCCAGCCATAGAGGGCGGCACATCCCGGCAGAAAGGCCCCTTCACGTCTTCAGGTTATTTCAACTCCATGAACGTTTCCCTTATTAAATTTTATCTTTATAAAATCTGTCCAAAAGTTCTTTAATTAATCTTTTTCCCTCCTCTTTATCCTTTGCCAGCTTCCTGATTATTGCCTTCTGGCGTCTTATATATTTTCTAAAACCTTTAGCTAATTTTATCTTTGACATTGTTTACTAATTAAGCGGCTAAGTTTAATATCCCTCTACAGGCATTTCTTCTTCGGTCTCTTCATATAATTTTATGAAACTAGCAATCCTTTGCCCCTTTTCATCTACTAGATAAGCAATGTCAACCTCACTCCCAACGGGAATTTCCTCCCAGGAAGCTATATTTTCGAGTTCTATTTCCGGATGAATCAAATAAGTGACATTTACCTCTCGGTCGCTATCCCAATCACGTTCTTTTGTAGTAATTTTATTTGCCGTCTTATCTATAGCGGCTACTCTTCCATAGGCATATTTCATAGATTCGCTTTTTTCTTCCTGCTCCTGTAAAATATCACCCAAGATGTCTTCCTGAGATAAACACAAATTTGAACAAGAAAAAATGAAACCAACGATTGACATAAAAACCCAGCATTTATTCATATTGTTTACACCTCCCTAAATGTTATCTTTCGATTCTCTTGCTTTTTTAAGCTTGTTTAACTTAACTAAATCTTTTTTAAAAATTTCTAATTCCGACAACCCTGAAGTGATAGTATCAATGAGTCCCCGATGAGCTTTATCTTCAGGCTTATTTAAATGATAGTAGACATTAAGACCCTTTCTTTTGTCAATCACCACACCAGTCAAGCGTAAACGGGCAAGATGTTTCGAGACACTTGACTGGCTTGAGCCAAGGACTTTA
>CAZDME010000031.1:0-15547 GCA_964506785.1 uncultured bacterium
TGTTTGCTGCTTAAGCTGTAATAACACAGGTGCAAATCTAAGGAAGTAAATGTTAAGAAGCAGGTTTTTATCGGTTTTTATCTTGGCTGTTTTCCTCTGTAATCTCGGCTTGGAAAGCGATAAAGGAAACGTTCTTTCTCAAGTCTATTATCTTAAAGGAGCCAGGGCCTTGAATAAGGGAGAGTATCCCGAGGCAATAGCGAAGTTAAGAAAGGCCTTAGAAATCTCTCCGGAGTCCAAAAAGATAAAACGGGCTTTAGCGACCGCTTTGAATAATTACAGCCAATCGCTGCCGGATGACGAAATAGAGAAATCAATCGAACTTATCGAGGAGTCCGTTGAGATTTGTCCGGAAGAAGAACAGCTTAAAAAAAATTTAGCAGTTCAGTATACTAACTGCGGATTGAAACTGCAGGAGAAAGGGGATTTGGCGGAGGCAATCGAAAAGTTTAAAAAATCCATAGACCTTTATCCCGAAGAAGACAAATATCAAGAAAACTTAGGAAGAGCGCTCAACTATAAAGCTAACGGCTGTTTTAAGAAGGGCGAGTTTGAGGAAGCAGTAAGGACATTTAGTGAAGCCCGGCAGTATATCCCTGAAAATTTTTACCTCTGGATAATGCTGGGAGAATCCTATTATAAATTAGACAGGTTAGAAGAAGCGATAGATTGCTGGGGAGAGGCGGAGAAGTTATCGCCGGAAAACCAGATTTTGAAGCAAAAATTGGCCAAGGCTAAAAAAGAATGGCCGGTGCAGAAAGATTTTCGGAAGTTTAGCTCCAGCTACTTCCAGGTAAATTTCTCACCGGATTTCAGCCGCGACAAAGCCTACGAAGTTTATAATTACGTTAAAGAGGCAATCTGGAGCATCGGCCGGGATTTTGGTGTCTATCCTAAGGAGAAATTTTCTGTTTTTGTTTATCAAAGCGGTGAATTCAATGAGATTTTTGACGAGAGGGAGCATATAGGGGGAGTTTATGACGGAAAGGTGCATCTGCATATAAATGAGAGGACATCTTCAGAAAGAATGTCAGAAATTATCCGGCATGAGTATACCCATGCAGTAATTTTCTGGACAACGCATGGGAGGTGCCCAGTTTGGCTTAATGAAGGTTTGGCCTGTTTCGAAGAAAAAAAAGACAAGCCAGTCGATTTTAGCGGCTTAAAAAAATTGGCCCGGCAAAATAAACTGCTCCCTCTATCCGAATTATCAGCGGCCTGTTATAACCTAAAAGACTTAGGGTTATCAAATTTAGCTTACAAAGAGGCTCATAATCTGGTAAAATACATAATTGCCGAATATGGCTTCTGGCAGGTAAGAAAGATGTTAGCTTTATTTGGAGAGGGGAAGAAAGAGCCAGATGTAATAAAGGAGGTTTTGCACCTAGAACCTGAAACATTGGAAAGGGATTGGCAGAAAAAATTGCTTTATGAGTGAAGTATTCTTTAGTAAAATTGAAAGAGCTGACCGGGGAAAAATCATTGGAGAAAAGCTAAGGGAACTCTATCAAGTTAGCGGTTTAGAAAGGTTATTTGGTAAAGGCGACTTTTTGGCAGTAAAGATTCATTTCGGTGAAGCCGGGAACCGCGGTTTTATTAACCCGCTCTGGCTAAAGCCTTTAGTAGCCTGCGTGAAGGAAAAAGTGCCCCGGGTTTTTTTTACTGATTCCAATACCCTTTATCAAGGCAGGCGGGCCAATGCGGTTGACCATCTGAAATTAGCGGTGGGGCATAAATTCAGCCTGCAAAATTTGGGGGCGCCGGTAATTATCAGCGATGGTTTATTAGGGAGGAACTATCGGGAAGCCAATATTCCCGGAAGGTATATTAAAAAGGCAAAAATTGCCAGCGCCATTATTGAATCTGACGGATTATTGGGTTTAGCTCATCTAACCGGCCATTGCCAGACGGGATTAGCCGGGGCGATAAAAAATGTGGCCATGGGTTGTGCTTCCCGGGCCGGGAAATTAGAACAGCATGCCGATGTGCTTCCAGAAGTTGATGAGGAAAAATGTCTCGGCTGTCAGGAGTGTCTCCGCTGGTGCCCGGTAGAAGCGATTGAATTTGTCGGCAAGAAAGCAAGAATAAAAAAGGATATCTGTATAGGCTGCGGCGAATGCACAGTAGCCTGCCGGAACGAGGCCATAAAAATTTTCTGGGATGAGAATCTCCAGAGGCTGCAGGAGAAAATGGTAGAATATTTTTTAGGGGCAACTAAAGGGAAAGAGAAAAAAACAGGCTTTATAAATTTTCTCACCTCTTTCACTAAAAATTGCGATTGTATGGCTAAGGATGAACCGCCTTTGATTGAAGATATCGGGATACTCGCTTCCCTTGACCCGGTAGCCATTGATAAAGCCTCAGCTGATTTGATAAATCAGAAGGCGGGGAGAGATATCTTTCGTCAAAATTTTCCGGAAATTGACTGGTTCTTCCAGCTTAAATATGCCTCGGAATTGGGACTGGGTGATTTAAATTACAACCTGGTAGAGATATAAATGAAATGTTTGAGTAGATTTTTTCATTTCCAAGAATTGGAAACTAATTTTCGGACCGAGATTTTGGCCGGTTTAACCACCTTTATGACCATGGCCTATATCATTGTGGTTAACCCGGCAATTTTAGAAGCGGCCGGTATCCCTAAAGGCCCTTCGATGGTAGCGACGATTCTTTCTGCTTTTTTTGGGACTATGCTGATGGGCGTTTATGCCAGGCGTCCCTTCGCTATTGCCCCATACATGGGGGAGAATGCATTCATTGCCTATACGGTAGTGAAGATTTTAGGTTACAGCTGGCAGACGGCTTTGGGAGCAATTTTTATCGGCGGTCTTCTTTTTACCCTCTTGACGATTTTTCGGATGCGTTCCTGGCTGGCCGAAGGTATTCCGGCCGGGTTGAAATATAGTTTTGCCGTGGGCATTGGACTGTTTTTAATTTTTATCGGGTTTAATGAAACCGGAATAGTTGTTACGGGGTCTCCCGGAGCGCCGGTAAAGGTTGGCCCGGTAACAAGCATCCCGGTGCTCTTAGCGATTTTTTGTTTTCTTTTGATGAGTATATTAGTCATAAAGAGATTCAAAGGGGCGATTCTTTTAGGCATCTTGGTAACTACCTTTATTTCTTTTCCGTTGGGGATTGCCCAGGCCCCGGCGCGCTGGATAGCTTTACCGCCGAGTATAGCTCCTATTTTTTTACAGATGGATATTTTGGGAGCTTTGAGCTGGGGATTTTTTGCCGTAATCCTTACCGTTTTTATTATGGATTTTGTGGATACTATGGGTACTTTAATCGGTGTTTCCGCCCGGGCTAATTTTCTTGATGATGAAGGAAATCTTCCGCAGATTGAAAGACCGATGTTAGCCGATGCTTTAGCCACTGTATCTGGTGCTTGCCTGGGAACGACAACCTCCGGGACCTATATTGAGTCAGCCGCCGGTATTGAAGCGGGCGGCCGCTCGGGCCTTACGGCAGTAGTTACCGCCGGGCTCTTTCTTTTGGCTCTATTTTTTGCGCCGTTCTTTACGGTAGTGCCGCCTCAAGCCTATGGCCCGGCCTTAATTATAGTTGGATTTTTAATGATGTCTCCAGTAACTAAAATTGATTTTTCCGATTATACCGAAGTCATTCCGGCTTTTAGCGTAATTGCCCTGATGAGTTTTACTTATAATATCGGGGTCGGGATTACCGCCGGATTTGTTCTTTATCCAATTTTTAAAATAATTTCCGGACGGGTGAGAGAAATTCATCCGGGCCTCTGGGTTTTGGCGGTTTTATCGCTCCTCTTTTTTATTTTTTACCCGTATCATTAGAAGATGCGTTATTTATAGTTAACAGTTTACAGTGGACAGTTCAAGGTTTACAGTCAAGAAACGTTTCTAAGTCGCCAGATTTTTTAGCAATTTATCAGTATAAATTATACCTGGTAATAGTTTAAGTATGGAGGAGCGAGATTGATGAGTGATTGTTTGTTCTGCCAGATTATTGAAAAGAAAATTCCGGCTGAGGTTGTTTATGAAAACGGAAAGGTCCTGGCATTCCGGGATATTAACCCGCAAGCCCCGGTTCATATTATCATTATCCCTAAAAGCCACATTGAGAGGGTTTCTGATTTAAATCGAGGAAACGGTGATTATGGGACGGAGTTGGTTTTGGCAGCCAATGAGATAGCTGCGGAGTTAAAAATAAGAGAGAGCGGTTACCGTTTGGTGATTAACTGCAACCGGGATGCGGGTCAGGCGGTTTTTCATCTGCATCTCCATCTTCTCGGCGGAAGAAAAATGAGCTGGCCGCCGGGATAATATCGGTAAAGACTAAATAGTAAACGGCGGCGATTCACGAAACAGGGGGGGGGATTATGGTTCCGTTAGAGTTAATCTCAAAGATTAGCGTCGAAAATAAGGCAAAAATAGTTTATTTAGTTATTGACGGTTTAGGCGGGTTACCCTCAAAAGAGGGGAAAACAGAATTAGAATCTGCCTTTAAACCTAATCTGGATGAATTGGCATCCGAGTCTATTTGCGGTTTAAGTATCCCTGTTTCTTTTGGCATTACCCCGGGCAGCGGCCCGGGGCACTTAAGCCTGTTTGGATACGACCCGCTTAAATATGAAATTGGCCGCGGAGCATTATCGGCGGCCGGTATCGGTTTTCATCAAGGGGAAAATGATTTAGCGGCCCGAATTAACTTTGCTACTCTGGATTCAACTGGCCGGATAACTGACCGGCGGGCTGGAAGGATTCCTACCAGCAAAGCGGCACAATTATGCCGGTTAATTGAAGAAAACCTGAAGTTAAAAGAGGCGAAGGTTTTTATCCGGGCGGAGAAGGAGCATCGGGGAGTAGTTATTTTTCGCGGCAAGGGACTTTCTGATAGGTTAACCGATTCCGATCCTCAGGTTGCCGGTATTTCTCCTTTGGTTGTCAAGGCGAAAGAAAAAAAGGCCCAGCCTGCGGCTAAAATGGTTAATGAGTTCTTATCTAAGGTAAAAAAGATTTTAAAGGCTGAATTGCCGGCTAATATGATTTTAATGAGAGGTTTTGCCAAAGTGCCTTCTCTTCCGCAAATGGGGGATATCTTCAAATTAAATGCGGCGGCCATTGCTGTTTACCCGATGTATAAGGGAATCGCCAGGCTTTTGGGGATGGAAATTATTGAAGCCGGAGAAAATATTGCCGATGAATTTAACGCATTGAAGAAAAACTTCTCGAAGTTTAATTTCTTTTTTGTCCATATCAAAGGAACGGATAGCGCCGGAGAAGATGGTGATTTTGAGCGAAAGGTTAAAGTTATTGAACAATTAGATGCGAATCTATCCAAGTTAAGGCAGTTGAACCCCGAAGTGATAGTCGTAGCCAGCGACCATTCGACGCCGGCAGCTTTAAAGTTGCACAGTTGGCATCCTTCTCCGTTTATGTTGAGGTCCCGCTGGTGCCGCCGGGATGAAGTTAAAAATTTTTCGGAAAAGGAATGTTTACGCGGCGGTTTGGGTTTATTCCCGGCGATAGACATTATGCCTTTAGCCCTGGCTAACGCCCTCAAGCTTAAAAAATTAGGAGCCTGAAGTGAAAAACCAGCCAGATGTTCGTGGATATTTTGGCAGATTCGGCGGACAGTTTGTCCCGGAGACTTTAATGTCGGCTTTAGAAGAACTGAAGCGGGCTTATAAAAAAGCCAAAGCTGATAAAAAGTTCCAAAAAGAGCTGAAGTATTATTTAGAAAAGTATGCCGGCCGTCCCACGCCTCTCTATCAGGCAGAAAGACTTTCGAAGTTTTTAGGCAAGGCAAAAATCTATTTAAAAAGAGAGGATTTAGCCCATACCGGCGCGCATAAAATTAACAATACCATCGGCCAGGTGCTTCTGGCCACAAAGATGGGCAAGTATCGGGTTATTGCCGAAACCGGAGCCGGACAACATGGTGTGGCTACGGCAACGGCAGCGGCTCTCTTTGGGTTGGACTGCGAAGTTTATATGGGTGAAGAGGATATGAAGCGGCAGGCGGTAAATGTTTATCGAATGAAGCTATTAGGGGCAAAGGTTAATTGTGTCTCGGCCGGCAGTAAAACTTTAAAGGATTCTATCAACGAAACTTTACGTGACTGGGTAACTAATGTTCGGAGTACCCATTACGTTTTGGGCTCGGTAGTTGGCCCGCACCCTTTCCCGGTGATGGTCAGGGATTTTCAGACGGTAATCGGGCGGGAGGCCCGCCGGCAAATTTTAAAAGCCGAGGGACGCCTGCCCAGCTATTTAGTTGCCTGTGTCGGCGGCGGAAGTAATGCGATGGGATTATTTTATCCCTTCCGGAAGGACCCGATTAAATTTATCGGGGTAGAAGCCGGGGGAAAAGGGATTCAATCAGGAAAGCATGCGGCTACTTTAGTTACCGGTGAATTAGGGGTGCTGCACGGAAATTTGAGTTATCTTATGCAGGATAAATTCGGCCAGATTCTTCCAACCCATTCGGTTTCGGCCGGTTTGGATTACCCCGGTGTCGGCCCCGAGCATAGTTTTTTAAAGGAGACGGGACGGGCGGAATATGTAGCCGTTACCGATAAAGAAGCGGTTGACGGGTTTCACTCATTATCTGAATTAGAAGGGATTATTCCGGCTTTGGAACCGGCTCATGCCATTGCTTATTTGAAGAAAATGGCCGGCCGTTTGACCAGGAAAGATTTAGTGATAGTTTGTCTCTCCGGACGGGGTGACAAAGATATTGATTTAGTTAGACTCTGGGAAAAAAATGGATCGAATCGCTAATAGATTTAAAGAGTTAAAAAAGAAAAGGCAAAAAGCCTTTATTGCTTTTATTATGGGAGGGGATCCGAGCTTGAAGGCGAGTGAATCTTTGGTTTATGAGTTAGAAAGAAGAGGCGTGGATATGATTGAAATCGGCGTTCCTTTTTCTGACCCCATTGCTGATGGTCCGACTATTCAAAGAGCCGGACAGCGGGCTTTAAAAAACAAGGTGTCTTTACCGGTCATTCTGGCAATGGTGAAGAAAATCAGGAAAAAATCAGGGATTCCAATACTGCTTATGACTTATTATAATCCCGTTTTGAAGTTCGGTTTGGCAAATTTTGTTAAAGCTTCTCAAGAAGCCGGCCTTGACGGGGTAATTATCCCGGATTTAACTCCGGAAGAAGGCGGGGTTTTATCTCCTTTGTGCCGGAAGAGGAATCTCGATTTGGTTTTTTTTATTGCGCCAACCAGCACTCCAAAAAGAATCAAAGAGGTTAATTTAAAAAGCCGCGGTTTTATCTATTGCATTTCACTTTTAGGGGTGACTGGAGAAAGGAAAAATCTTTCCCGGGAAACCAAAGGTTTTCTTAAAAGAGTGAAGAATCAAGCAAAGCTGCCTCTAGTTGTCGGTTTCGGGATTTCTACTCCGAAGCAGGCTCGGGAGGCAGGCAGTTTTCCAGGGGTTTCCGGAGTTATTGTCGGAAGCGCCATTGTTAAAAAAATAGAAGAGGATCGCAAAAAGAGAGATTTTGTGGAAAGGGTTGGCAGATTTACCGGGTGTTTGGTTAAAGGACTTAAGGGTTGAGTACCATGGGCGCTTAATTTTTAGTTTGCATTTTAGAAGTATGTATGTTATATTCTAAGAACAGTTGCATTCAGCAAATTTAAAGCCCGAATTGTCATAATGATGGAAGGAGGAGGAATCATGGAAGGTTATTGTGTTAAGTGTAAAGCAAAGAAGGAAATGAAAGACGCTAAAGAGGTTTCGATGAAAGGAGGCCGCAGAGCTATGAAGGGTAAATGCCCTGATTGCGGCACGGTCATGTTTAGAATCCTTGGGAAAAAATAGTTATCATTTTATGTGAAGAATTCGTATTACCACTTTTAGGTATTATCGGAATCAGCAGAGTCGATAGAGATTATCGGTTCTGCTATTCTTTTTACCTTCTTTGTTATCTCTAACGGGGCAGGTGCGGATTTTCAGGTGGACAGGCTTTATAGGGTCTATGGGATAAGTAAATGGTTATTGTTCTAATTTTAGCCGGCGGCCGGGGCGAACGTTTTTGGCCAAAAAGCCGAAAAAACTTCCCTAAGCATTTATTAAAGTTTTATGGGCAGGACTCTCTCTTTACTCAAACCATTAAAAGGGCAAAAGGATTAGTGAAGGATGAACATATCTGGGTAGCGACGAATCAGACACAGGCAGGGTTAATCAAGAAATCATGGAAAGGGAAGTTCCCTTTCCATTTTTTAATTGAACCAGAAGGAAGGAATACGGCGGCGGCAATAGGGCTGGCGGCGATTAGGTTCAAAAAGAGCTATGGTCCAGAGGCGGTCATGGTGGTATTGTCAGCGGACCACCGGGTAGGTAAAACAAAAGAGTTTAAAGATAGTCTGCGCGCTAGTATAGATTTGGCTGAGAGAGAAAAAGGACTGGTAACTATCGGAGTGAAAGCCCTTAGGCCAGAGGCGGGATTTGGCTATCTTGAAAAAGGAGACAAACATTCTTTTATAGCGGGAGCGTTCAGAGTAAAAAGTTTTATCGAAAAGCCTGAAATTTCCCGGGCAAAAAAGCTTCTGGAAAGTTCCAGGTACCTTTGGAATTCAGGAATTTTTGTCTGGACGGTCGAAGAGATTCTTTCGGCTTTTAAAAAACACCTTCCCGGGCATTCCAAGCTTTTGTCTCAAATTGAGAAGAAAAGGGACTATTCGAGTAGGGCCCTTAGGAATATTTATCATCGGTTCGAAAGTATCTCTATTGATTACGGGATAATGGAAAAGGCAAAGAATGTTTGGATGATGGAAGGTAAATTCATTTGGGATGACGTTGGCTCCTGGGTTTCCTGGGCGAGGCTTAAAGGTAAAAGGGCCGGCAAGAATATTACTATCGGTGAAGTTATCCCGATAGATACAAAAGATTCGATTATCTGGAGCGATAAGCAGTTAGTCGCTGCCTTAGGGATAAAAAATTTAATTGTCATAGCTGATAAAGATGTCGTTTTGGTCTGTGCTAAGGACCGGGCGCAGGAGATTAAAAAAATTGTCTCCGGGCTTAATCAGAGAAAAAAATGGCAAAGGTATGTGTAGAGTGAACAGTTAACAAAAACAGAGGACAGGGAACAGGGGACAGAGGGCAGTAAAAAAAGAAGGCTTCTAAATTGCCAGATTTATCAGCAAAAACTAAAAATGACTATAACACAGTTAACAGAGGACAGGGATGGAAAATTTACCTAAAATAAAATTCGGAACTGACGGTTGGCGGGCAGTTATCGATAAAGATTTTAATGTGCCTAATGTAAAATATGTTGCCCAGGCCATAGCCGATTATCTAAAGAAAGGCAAGGTTATTGTTGGGTATGATACCCGCCGTCTTTCGCCGGAATTTGCCCGGGCAGCCGCCTCTGTTTTAGCCAGTAATGGTTTTTCCGTAGTTTTATCAAAGGCTTTTGTTCCTACCCCGGTTCTTTCCTATAAAATCAGGATAGAAAAAGCGCAAGCCGGAATTATGATTACCGCCAGCCATAATCCAGGTGAATATAACGGTTTGAAAATGAAGGGGGGGTTTGCTGGCCCCGTAGGCGCTGAGGTGACTGGTAGCCTTGAGGATTTACTGGGGAAAAACCCGGTCAAAGAAATAAAAGATTCAGAAAAAAACATCAAAACCGAAGATTTTAGCTTGGATTATTTAGCCGGCATAAAAAAATACACCAAAGCGGAGTTTTTTAAAAAATGCCGCTTCAAGGTTATCGTTGATGATATGTTCGGAGCCGGAGGCGATTATTTACCCCGGGCTTTAGAGGAAACGCCGATTGAACTAAAAATGATACGCCATGAGCGGAATACATCCTTCGGGGGAATTCATCCCGAACCAATCGCCGAAAACCTACAAGCCCTAATGGATAAGGTGAAAGAAGAAAAAGCGGTTTTGGGTTTAGCCACGGACGGGGATGCTGACCGCTTGGGCGTAGTTGACAGCCGGGGGAATTATGTTAGCGCCCAGTTAGTTTTCTCCCTGCTTTTTCTGAATTTGCTGGAAAGCCGCCTTTGGCGGGGAGGTTTAGTTAAAAGCGTTGCCTCTACTTTTTTGCTTGATAAAATTGCCCAAAAGTTCAAATTACCGATTTATGAAACTGCGGTTGGTTTCAAACATGCGGTCCCCTATATGCTTGACCAGGATATTCTTATGGCCGGCGAGGAGAGCGGCGGTTATGGATTTAAGGGACGGCCGCCGGAAAGGGATGGAATACTGGCCGGATGCCTTCTTTTAGAAATGATGGGTAGAAGGGGGCAGTCTTTAATTGAGATATTGAAAGATTTAGAAAAAGAGTTCGGCTCATTTTTCTATAAAAGAATGGATATAGAATATTCCCAGGCGAAAAAAGAAGAATGCCTCAAAAAGCTTAAAACAACTTTACCCAAAATTTTAGGAAGGAAAAAAGTAAAAAAAACTAATTTAAAAGATGGGCATAAATTCATTCTTGAAGATAATAGCTGGCTTCTTTTGCGTTTTTCCGGCACCGAGCCGTTACTGCGCATTTATAGCGAAGCGGGAAGCCCTGAAGATGTTCAGGAACTGCTGGCCGAAGGGAAAAGATTGGTTGAAGCTTAAGCGGTACCGATTAACTGGATTAAACCTTTGAAAGGAATGAAATGAAGAAGAGAAAATCAATTTTCAGAGAATATGTAGAGACGATAATCATCGCCGTGGTTTTAGCCTTGTTTATACGCACTTTTATTGTCCAAAGTTTTAAAATTCCTTCAGATTCCATGGTGCCGACTTTACTTTCAAAACCGATTAACGACCGGATAATGGTTAACAAATTTATTTATAAATTTAATCCGCCGAAGCGCGGAGATGTCGTTGTTTTTCGTTCTCCCCTGGAACCCAAAAAAAATTTTATTAAAAGGGTGGTTGCTTTGGGAGGAGAAGAGGTAGAGATAAAAAACGCCAGTATCTATATTGACAGAATGAAACTGAACGAGCCCGAAGAAATTGCCAATATTTATTATTACTCCTCCGGCCCCTATGGAAGCGGAAAGGTTGATGTGCCTTTAGGCGAAATCTATGTTTTAGGCGATAATAGCGCCAATAGCCAGGACAGTCGTTATTGGGGTTTTGTCCCTTTAGAAAATGTTGCCGGGAAGGCAATGTTTATTTTCTGGCCTCCTTATCGGATGGGAAAGGTACGATAACTTCCCCGCATTTCCAACAACCAGAAAAAACGTAAAACCACATTTGTGGTTTGGTTTTATTATGGATATTCTATTGACAAAATAGTTGGAAGGTGGTATAAAAAAGAAGAATACGGGGGAGAAAGGAATTGGCTGGCCGGTCGCTTTTTAGATTTTGTTTTATCCTATCTTTATGCCTGCATTTTGGTTTTAGTTTTTTCCCTTTCTTTGGCGGTTCTCAAACAACACAGGCTCATTCGCCGAAATTTCTAGAGGTAGCTTTTCTAAAAAATAAGGTAAACAAGCATCTTTTGGCGCGGAAGAATGAGAGTAAAGAGCTGCCGGACAAACAGGAAAAGCCGCAGCTTAGTTCAGATAGTTTGCGGCCGGTAAGCGAAATTATTAATAGAATTGAAATTTCCCGGGCAACCCAAGATTTACCGCTTCCGGTTAGCCGCAAAAAGAAAAATGACAACAAAAAAGCCGATATAAAGACTGTCGTTATTACCGACTCATTGGAACTTGATTTAGGTGATGACGGGGTTGATTTCTTCCCGGCTCTTTTCGCTGACTATGCCCATATTTTAAGGGCCTATATTTTAGAAAACATAGTTTATCCTCAGGCAGCTTTTAGAAAAAATATGGAGGGCAGCGTTCAGCTGAAATTCGTGCTTTCACCCGACGGGAACTTAAAAGACATCTATATTCTTAAATCCTCTAATTGTTTAATTCTTGATGTGGCGGCCCTTGATGCCGTAGAAAAGGCAAGCCCTTTTCCTTCCTTCCCTAAAAATTTAAATGCCAAAGAATTATTTGTCAAAGTTCCCATTGTTTATAAATTGAATTAAAACCGCCACCCGTATTTCTTTAACGTAACGCGAAATACCAGATAACAAATACGAAAAGCAGTATGTATGTAGAAAAAACTTACCGCCGGTCCGTCAAGACAAATGATTTGATAAATTTCTCCGTAGCTGAAAAAGAAACGGACCTTTTAATTTCTGCCGAAAAAGACTTAAGACAAGTTGCCCGGCGGGCAGTTTTGGAAAATCGCCGGGTTTTAGAAGATTACATTAAAAATAAGCCTTATTTTTACAGCAGCCTCAAGCCGTATAGGTTGGAGCCTCATGCCCCGCTTTTGATTAAGGAAATGTCGGCGGCGGCAAACCTTGCCGGCGTAGGGCCGATGGCTGCAGTCGCCGGCCTTTTAGCCCAAAAGGTGGGAGAGGCCCTTTTCCCTTTTTCTTCTCAAGTTTTAGTCGAAAATGGCGGAGATATTTTTATAAAAACCGAGAAGAAAAGGAAAGTCGGAATATATACCGAGAATAAGGATTTTTCCGATAAATTAGCCCTGGAGATTTCTCCCGGAGATTCTCCTTTGGGGATTTGTACTTCATCCGGGAAGTTCGGACATTCTTTAAGTTTCGGAAATGCCGATGCGGTCGTGGTTATTTCTCGTCAAGCGGCATTGGCTGATGCCGCGGCTACGGCAATAGCTAACCGGGTCAAAACTGTAGAAGATGCTTCTTTAGCTTTAAGTTGGGGGAAGACGATTCCAGGAATTATAGGCGTTTTAATTATCATAAAGAAGAAAATTGCCGCTTGGGGGAAAATAAATTTATTAATAGGCGATAAATAAAAGGTGATAGAGATTAAGTGATAGGTAGTAGGGAATAAGGACGAAAATATAACGATATTCTGAAAAGGTATAGCCTATAACTTGATTTAAAGAAAGAGAGGGATGGATGCAAGACTTCGATTTAAATATTTTGAAAGTTAGAAACCAATTGGTTGAGTTTATAAAAGCGGAAGTAAATAACCGGGGGTTTTCTAAAGTGGTCATCGGTCTTTCCGGGGGGCTCGATTCCACGGTTACAGTTTATTTAGCGATCAAGGCCTTGGGAGTAAATAATGTTACCGGTATATTGTTACCTTATGGAAAGAATATGATAACTGATTTGACCTTAGCAAAACTGGTGGCCGAAAACCTTAAGATAAAAACGGTAGAGATTAATATTGGGCCGGTAGTGAACGAGCTTTCTTCTTTAGTCGGGGCTGATGAAGATAAGGTGAGAAAAGGTAACATTATGGCCCGGATGCGGATGATTATTCTTTATGACCAATCCCGCCTTTTTAATGCGCTGGTTTTAGGAACAAGCAATAAAAGCGAAATGCTTCTGGGATATTATACCCTTTGGGGAGATATGGCCTGTGCCATTGCTCCCCTGGGAAATTTATATAAGACCCAGGTTCGTAATCTGGCTTATTACCTGGGTGTCCCTCAGACAATTATCAAAAAACCGCCTTCAGCCGGTTTATGGGAAGGACAGCTTGATGAAGAGGAATTGGGATTTACTTATGAAGAAGTCGACCGGATACTACATTTTATGGTAGATAAAAAATATAATTTTACTAAACTGCGAAAGGAAGGATTTCAAGCAAGCTTCATTTATCGGGTAAAAAGCCTTTTAGCGCAGACAGATTTTAAAAGAGCATTACCTGTGGTGCCAAAGTAAGGTGACTCAAGGATTTCTCCGGGCTAAATAATCGGTAAATACTTTTTTAATTCATGGGAGGTTATCTGAATACGATATTCCTCCCATTCTTTCTTTTTATTCAAAATGAAGCGGTTGAAAATGTGCTCGCCCAGGGCTTCTCTAACAAACTTACTCTTCTCTGTTTCCATAATGGCTTCAAGAAGGCTACCGGGCAGGGCAGTTAGTTTTCGGTTTTCTATCTCTGCATTTTTCATTTTATAAATATTCGGTTCAACCGGCTTAGGCAGTTTGTATTTTTTCTCAATTCCTTCCAATCCTGCCGCCAGCATTACCGAAAAGGCCAAATAGGGATTGCAGGCTCCGTCCGGGCAGCGCAGCTCGGCCCGGATTGCCTCTTCTTTTCCCGGGTGATAATGTGGTACGCGAATAAGAGTAGTGCGGTTACGCTGCGCCCAGGAGATATAAACGGGGGCTTCGTAGCCGGCGACTAAACGTTTATAGGAATTTACCCATTGGGCGGTCAAGGCGCAGATTTCCCGGGCGTGAGTGAGCTGCCCGGCAATAAATTGTTTAGCCGTTTCTGAAAGGTGATATTTATCACTGGGGTCAAAGAAACTGTTTTTATTGCCGCTTTTTAAAGACTGATGGAGATGCATACCGCTTCCATTTACTCCGAGTAGAGGTTTAGGCATAAAGGTGGCGTAGACGCCGTGGCGCTGAGCAATTTCCCGAATAACCATTCGAGAGGTAATAATGTTATCAGCCATACTAAGGGCTTCATTATACTTCAGGTCAATTTCATGCTGGCTGGGAGCGACTTCATGATGGCTGGATTCAATGGTTATTCCCATCTCTTCGAGCATTTTGATGGTTTGGTTACGAAGGAAATTGGCCAAGTCATTAGGGATAACTTCAAAATAGGTTCCTTGGTCAAGCGTTTCGGGTCTTTCATTATTTTTGAAATAAAAGTATTCTAATTCCGGGCCGACATGATATCGGAATCCCATTTTTTCGGCTCGGGCTATATTTCTTTTTAAAGCATAGCGGGGGTCACCCGGATAAGGATTGCCGTCAGGGCTTAAAAGGTCGCAAAAGAGCCGGGCAGTTCGCGGCTGATCGCTTTGCCAGGGTAAAATTTGTAAGGTAGCCGGGTCCGGCTTAGCTAAAATATCACTTTCCTCTGCTTCGGCAAAACCAGTAATAGAAGAGCCGTCGAAACCTTTACCCTGGTTAAGGGCTTCTTCCAGTTCACCTCGGGTGATAGAGACACATTTTAGAATCCCCAGGATATCGGTAAACCAGAGCTGGATAATTTCTATCTTTTCATCGGAAATTTTGGAAAAAACCGCCTGCTTAGTCAGTTTTTCTTTCTTGGCCATCATTTCCCCCTTTTAATAGTGTCAAGGTATTCCGCCATAAAGCATTAGCGGAGAGGTAAGGTATCAAAGTATTAAAATAATTATAGCCCAAATCGATTTTTTAATCAAGCAAAAATGATAGTGTAAAATATTCTGGGCGCTTTAAGAATAAAAGTTCTTTGAAAAGCAAATAAAAATGGCATACCTTAATATGGTTGTTGTTGCCTCAACCAATGACCATTAACCGGGGCAAAGCCCCAGAGGAGGTATACCATGAGAAGCGTAAACTTCTCAAAGGAGAGTATAGCATTTCAGTGGCAATATTTAAATTGGAGACAGCTTCAGTCATATAGTTTTTTCCAGATTAATAAAAGGGTTGGGAGAGGAGCTGAGAGAGTTCAGGGCAAAGCCGACAGAGGACAAATACAAGTATTTACTCATAGATGGACTTTGGGTGCATTTAAAAGAGAAATCAATTTGCAATCGGCCGATATGTTATACCCATAAACTTAGGGATGTGTCTAAAAGTATTAGACATAAAGCAAAGAATCGGCGGGAG
>CAZDME010000032.1:0-14869 GCA_964506785.1 uncultured bacterium
TCAAAGATTCGGCATAGGATTAGCTTTGTATAAAAAGACTCATTTCTATATGTATAGTTTTATTTTCTCTGCCTTGTTGAATTTAGGACTCAACCTTTTATTCATTCCCAAATATGGTTATCTGGCCGCCGCGGCTACGACCGTCGTTTCTTATGCCTTTTTATTAGGGCTGACCGTTATTTTTTCCCGGCGGTTTTTTATCTGGAAATTCTCTTTTTTATCTTTTGGCAAGGTAGCCTTTTCCTCGGCGATAATGGGGGGAAGCCTTTATTTTGCGATTAACCATTTACGGTCTTCCTCTTTATCAAAATTGATATTGCTGGTGCCCTGCGGAATAATAATTTATTTTTTGATGCTTTTTTTGCTAAAAGAGGTTAAAATAAAGGAAATGCAAACAATATTCAAAAAAAGGGGGGAGGCCCTATGAGAAAGATTGAATGTATAATCAGACCGGAAAAATTCGAGGATGTTTACCAGGCCATTAGAAAATCGGGGGCCGGGGGGATGTCGGTTACCGAAATTGAAGGCTTTGGCAATCAGCGGGCTCCGGGTAAATCTATGGTCGAAAAAATCAAGATTGAGATTTATGCCGACGCTTTTCAAACCGATTCTATTATCGATACGGTAATGAAAGCGGCCCGGACAGGAAAAATCGGAGACGGTAAAATTGCCGTTATTTCCCTTGAAGATATGTACCGCATTCGGACCGGGGAAAAAGGAGCCAGGGCAATTAAAGACATTTAAACCTTTATAACCAAAAAGGAAGGGCTAATGAATTTTAAAAAAGTTTTTTTGTTAAGTTTCATTATCAGTTTGGGGGTTATTACAGGGAAAGCCGATGTTACCTTAGCTGAGCCGCAAATCGAATTCGAAGGTTATTACTGGCTTCCGGATTTATCGGCGGAAGGCCGGGTATCCAAATCCGGCATTGGGACAGATATTGATTTCAAGAATGACCTGGGTTTAGACGATGAGAACTTTCCTGAGGCACGATTCACCTGGTATATGGGGCCGAAAAGCCGATTGAGGCTTAGTTATATCCAAGTCGGCTATAGCGGCGATAAGCATGTAGCCAAAACCATAGATTTTAACGGGAAAACCTATGCTGGAAACACCCGGGTTGTTACTGACCTTGAGGCAAAATATGCCAGGTTTGGATTGATAAATCAGTTTATAAATATAGCGGACGGCAAGGTAAAATTCGGACCGCTTATCGAACTAAAAGGATTCTGGGTAGATGCCTCCCTTGAAGCCCCGGATTTATCTTTACCGATTAAAGAGTCCGAAGATTTTGCCATCGGCCTGCCGACACTTGGCTTTGCCCTTGATATTGCCCCGCATAAAAAAGTGAATTTGTTTGCTGAAGTATCAGGAATGCCGGCGGGCAATTACGGATATTTTTTTGACGGCGAAGCGGGAATTAAAATAATCCCTATAGAAAATTTGAGTATCGCGGGAGGATACAGAGTATTTAAGATTGAAGCCAAGAATGATTCTGATTACGCCGATTTAGATATATCGGGGCCATTTATCGGGGCGACTTTGAGATTTTAAAAAAAAGGATGCCTATTTTGCATCCGTCACTTCTTTATATTTCTCGAAATCTATTTTTTTATGTGTTCTGGCTTCGGCCAACTCCCAGACATATTTGTAAAGGTGGAGCCCTTTACTTAATGCCACTATTTCTCCGTCCGCAACGCCAATCTCATCGGCCATAAACTTCTTCACCAGTTGTAATCCGGCCAGATTTGAAGGAAAGCCGCTCCAAAGATCCCAGGAACGAAAATAAATAATAAAATGGAGTTTGCCGTATCGGATCCTCGTATCAATTAAACGCAGGCAGGGCGGGTCTTGCAGGGTGATGTCCGGAGGCATGCCTATCTCTATTGTTTCCTGATTGGTGCCAAAGCCTCTTTCTTTATAGTCTTTTATAACCTGCTGAAACGGATTAACATTAAATGGTATTTCCTTGCCTAATATAATTTCCTTATCGCTTTTTTTAACAGCAATAGTATAGGGATATAATTCTTTAATTTGTCCATCGGTTAATTCATCCAAGGATATTCCTGTTTTTCCTTTAATCTTTTGTATATCCAAAGTTTCTTCAAGCCTGGCTTTGGGATTGTGAATTCTTTCTCCATAGGTGTAATCCTCCCCTTGGGCTTTCTGGTCAGTCATAAGATAGGGCAGGTAGGTTTCATTTACATACTTCATATCGGTTGGGGAGGGGATTCCCGAGCCCTCAGGCATTATTGGTATTATCGGTTCTCTCCCCGGATTTTTCACTCTGATGACGACAAAGTCGAACCCCAGTCTTTCTTCTTCGTTTTCGAAGCTTCCCTTTGTTATTTTGTATCTAAAGCCATGGTCAAGGATTTTGCTGACAGCTTGAAACCAGGCATCATCCAGATTAAAAGCTTCTATATGGACTATGTCTAAAAGTTTCTCTTCCATCTTTTGATTTAGAAACAACAGTCCGTTTTTTAGTTAGAATCGGTTAGTATTGTAACCGAAAATCTATTTCTGTTCAAGAAATTTCATTAAGACGGGATGGGCAAGAAAATCCCTTTTTTGTTTCTTTCCCGGCCGCTTCGGCTCCGGCAGAAATATTGTTTGGATAGCGTTTTTTGAGTTAATCCGCAAGATTTTATTGAGAAGTTAAAAGAGGAATGGTATAATTAAGAGGTGTTTTTTGTCGCGCTAAAGCAGAAATTTACTTTTGTCCTCAGGAAGGGATTCGATAAAAATGGCTAAATTTAAAATTAGTGAAAGATATAACAGTTTTAAATATGCGGCGAAGGGCATTTTTACAATGATACTTTCTCAACATAACGCCTGGATACATGCTCTAATTACTGTTTTAGCCGTTATTGCCGGTTTTTGTTTCGGGCTGACAAAACCTGAATGGTGCTGGATTATCCTGGCTATCATAACTGTTTGGACAGCCGAGACACTGAATACCGCTTTTGAATTTCTTTTAGATGTTGCCTCTCCGGAATTTCACCCCTTAGCGGAAAAAGCTAAAAATGTTGCTGCCGGCGCCGTGCTTATTTCAGCCATTGGCGCGATGCTAATCGGCCTGCTAATTTTCAGCCCGCATATTATAAAAGCCTTGCAATTTAAACGCCACTTTTATTAATCTTTATAAAACGAATATGGGCCTATACATATACTGCCTGAGAGAAGATTATATCTATAAATCTTCCATAAAAGGCCGCCAATTCGAAAATGAATGGTTTAAGTTAGAAAAGGACGGCAGAGTAATCGTTAAGGGTACCAACAGACGTGGTTATGCCTGGGATGGTTGCAGCCCCAAGATTAAAATAAAGGATATTTATATCGGCATACCAGAAGCGGTGTTAAACTTTGACACAGGGAAAAGCAAAACATATTACGCCTCTTTAATTCACGATGTGTTTTATCAGTTTGCTAAAGACGTAAAATCAATTGTTGGACGCAAAGAAGTCGACAGGGAATTTTATATTATTCTTAAAGAGAATAGATTCAGATTGGCAGAATTGTATTATGGGGTTGTGTTTCTTTTGGGATGGTTATTCTGGTATTTCTGATTCAGGTTAATTCTTGATTGAAAGATTTATTGAGTTTTGATTTAGAAAGTGGTAACATAGAGCTATCAGTTACGTTAATTTTCGGATGGTCTTTTTATGGTTGTGCGGGATGTTGCTTGCGCCCTTGGTGATATAGAGATATGGGTAAAAAAGACAAGGACCAGAAATGAAGTCTTTAGATAGTAGACGGATAATAGACGGTTTAGCTAAAATAAGCGGCGCGATTACCTCCGATTTGTATTTAGAAGATATTCTAAAACTGATTATCGCAGTAAGTGCCGAAGTCATGAATTCAAAGATATGTTCGCTTATGTTATTCGATAATTCTGGCAAAGAGCTTATAGTCAAAGCCACTCAGTCTGTGAGTAAGGAGTATAATAAAAAGCCCAATATAAAATTAGGAGAGGGAATTGCCGGAAAGGTGGCCAAAGAAGGCAGACCGATAACGGTTGTCGATGTGCGTCAGGATAAACGCTATATCAATTCAAATATCGCCAGAAAGGAGAAGCTTTGTTCTCTTTTATGCGTGCCCCTTATTTTCAAAGGTAGAATAATCGGTGTATTAAATAGTTATACCTCAAGGCTTCATAAATTTAGCGAGAATGAAATCAATATCTTAGAATCGATAGCCAATCAGGCGGCTATTGTTATTGAAAACTTTAGATTGGTTGTCGAATCCAAGGTTATCAAAGAGGAATTAGAAGCAAGGAAAGCGATAGAAAGAGCAAAGGGTATTTTAATGAAACAAGAGAATTTAACAGAGGAAAGCGCTTATAATCTTGTCAGGAAATACAGTATGGATAACCGTAAGAGCATGAGGGAAATATCAGAGGCAATCATATTAACTGAAGAAATGAAGAAGTCCTCGCAAAAATAAGACAAAAATAAATCTTGACAATCTCAGGGGGTTGTGGTATATTTATCCCGGAAGCAGGGCACAGAGTCAGTGCCTAGAAAAGGGCGAGGCGGCGTTCGAAAGAACGCCTTTTTTAATAGGGCCGCAATTTACGGAACGAAGTGAACGTAAATTGGGAGGCCGGATTAATCCCGAGCGGAGTCCTGGGCAAAACCAGGAATCTCAAACAGCCCTTTTTTCATAGTTAGAAAAAGCGGATAAAGACGTCCTTTTTAGTAGCAAGGTCTGCTAGGAAGGGCGTTTTTCTTTTTGGAACAACGGCGTTCTACTGCCTTGAAAAGGTGAAGAACGCCTTTTTTATTTTTGGGAGTGGTTGGATATGGATTTTGAGGGATTATTGGAAAAAATATCTCCAAGATTAAAAAGAATAGCAACGAAGTGTAATGGCCATGGTTCTTTCATTGATAAGGAAGACCTATACCAGGAGATGTGTATTTATCTATGGGAGAACTATCGAGAAGGGCAACCTTGCGGCATAAACGAAGCCTACATAGTGAAAGGTTGTGAATTCCATATATTGAACTACCTCAGGACGGAAAGAGAAAAGGCAAGAATTGTAAGTTTAGAAGAACCTATTAACGAGGAAGGAGATACCTTAAAGGATGTATTGCCGGACGGTAGAGAGTCATTGGATAAATTTATAGATAGGAAATTGGTTATCGAAGATATAAAAAATGACGGCTTCAGCAAGAGAGAAAAAGAAGTGTTTTTGCTTATATTGCAGGGCTATACGATACGAGAAATAGGAAAGAAATTAGATGTTTCGCATGTGATGGTCATCAAGCACAAACAGAGAATAATTAAGAAGTGGCAGAAAAGGGAAGAAATACAGGTTACCAGCAGCCCCAAATATTTACTTTCTATAGTAGGAGCTTAAAATTAGAAAATTGTAAAAGACACGTTGTTGTGTCAAAACAAAGGCGTTCTACAAAAGAACGCTTTTATTTTTGACGGTTTACCCCGTTAGAAATATTGGAAATAAAGGAAAAACTTTAAAGGGCGATGTTTCTAATGGAATGAGGTAGAGTTTCTAACGGGGCTTAGCTACGAAGTAAGTATTTATCTGGACGGAGGCGTCCAATTTAATGCCGCGATGGCAGGCAAGATTGGGCGCCTTTTTTGTTTGATGTGGAAAGGAGGAGGTAAAGATATGGAAGAGGCAATATATGCAAGTAGAGTAGGTTTAAATACGCTCTGGGTTTTGGTCGCCGCTTTTTTAGTTTTTTTTATGCAGGCTGGATTTGGTATGGTCGAGGCTGGATTTATCCGGGCTAAAAATACCTGTAATATCCTTACCAAGAATTTTCTTGATTTCTGCATGGCCTCCCTGGGTTTTTTTATGTTTGGCTACGCAATTATGTTTGGTTCCGGGAATAGCTTATTTGGCCTAAAAGGATGGTTTTTGGTAGGGGCTGAATCGGGAGCAGATATACCTCTATATGCATTCTGGCTTTTCCAGGCAGCGTTCTGTGGTGCCGCGGCAACTATAGTGGCTGGCGGAATGGCTGAAAGGATGAAGTTCTCAGCTTATTTAATATATTCCTTTATTATATCGGCTTTTCTTTATCCGATTGTTGGGCACTGGATTTGGGGAGGCGGCTGGCTGGCAAGATTAAATTTTGCTGATTTTGCCGGTTCTACAGTTGTCCATACCGTAGGAGGATTCGCCGCTTTAGTCGGGACAATTATTTTAAAACCGAGAATAGGAAAGTATAAACCAGACGGCACGGCTAATGTTATCGCCGGGCATTCTATCCCTCTTGCATCGTTAGGTGTGTTTATTCTATGGTTTGGTTGGTTTGGATTTAATCCCGGCTCCACACTGGGAGTTGGTAATGGAGACCTTATAGCCCGAGTGGCAATTAATACTAATTTAGCAGCGGCAATGGGTGGAATATTGGCTATGGGTATAGTCTGGAAGATGTTTGGAAAACCCGATTTATCTATGGCAATGAATGGAGCTTTGGCAGGACTGGTAGCCATTACCGCTCCTTGTGCATTTGTTGAGCCTTGGGCAGCTATTGTCATAGGAGCTATCGGAGGCATTATTGTAGTTTTAGGTGTCGTGGTGTTGGATAAATTTAAAGTCGATGACCCTGTGGGCGCGGTTGCCGTCCATGGTTTTAATGGAATATGGGGAACCCTGGCTATAGGTTTATTCGGAGAGAAGGCATTGGGTTTAGCAAATAACGGGCTATTTTATGGCGGCGGCTTTAAACAGCTTGGAATACAGGCTCTGGGGGTTTTGACCGTAGTCCTGTTTATTATAGTTACTATGGGAGCTGTCTTTAAATTAATAGATATCTTTATCGGCCTTAGAGTTTCCAGAGAAGAAGAACTAAAAGGATTAGATATCGGCGAGCACGGCATGGAGTCTTATGCCGGCTTCCAGATATTTACTACAGAGTGATGAAGGGAGGGTAAAGAAGATGAAATTAATAATCGTAATGATACAACCACATAAATTACCTGATGTCAAAAAGGCGCTATATGATGCCGAGGTTTATAAAATGACAGTTAGTAATGCTTTGGGATGCGGCCAGCAAAAAGGCTATACCGAAACTTATAGAGGTGTTATTCACGAAGTCAATCTACTTAAAAAAGTGAGATTAGAGATAGCCGTTAATGAGGATTTTGTCCAGCCAACCATTGATGCCATCATTAAAGGCGCCAAGACCGGCAATATCGGCGATGGCAAGATATTTATTTTGGATTTGCCCGAGTGTATACGAATCAGGACAGCTGAGCGTGGAGGGAAGGCTATTGGATAATACTAAAATGGAGGTGGTCGGCAAGCTCGCCATCTTTCGCCCTTCGATTCCACTCAGGACGAACACTGAACGAAGTCGAATGTGTTCGGGCCATCTTGAGCAAAATCGAAAGGTTACCAAAAAGGGCGATTTTTTACTTAACATAGTAGAGCAAAGAGCGAGAGCACAGGGTTTGTGCTCTTTAGTATCAATGACAAAGATGTTCTAAGCGGTGTTGCGCTTGGAACGTCTTTTTTTTTAAAAAGGAGGGAAGAAATGGCTAAAAAGACAAAAGAAGAAATTTTAAAAGTAGTAAAAGAACAAGATGTGAAGTTTATCCGTCTCTGGTTTACAGATATCTTGGGCCAGGTGAAAAGCTTTGCCATTACCGATGGCGAATTAAAAAATGCCTTGGAGAATGGAATGGGATTTGACGGGTCCTCAATAACGGGTTATCAGTCTATCGAAGAAAGCGATATGTTAGCCGTGCCAGACCCAGCCACTTTTCAGATTCTTCCCTGGAGACCGCAGGAAAAAAAGGTTGCCAGGATGATTTGTGATATTCTTACGCCTGAGAGAAAACCTTATGAGGGAGACCCGCGTTATGTTTTAAAAAGAGCTTTAGAACGAATGAAAAAAATGGGATTTAATCATTATTATCTGGGGCCAGAATTGGAATATTTCTACTTCAAGAATAATGCCTCAAGCACCGATATACTGGATAAGGGAGGGTATTTCGATTTAACTACTCTGGATGTGGCCAGCGACCTTCGCCGGGATACAATCCTGGCTTTGGAATCCATGGGTATTCCAATAGAATACTCCCACCATGAAGTAGGTCCAAGCCAACACGAGATTGATATGAGATACACCGATGCCCTACAGATGGCCGACCATGTTATTACTTACCGAATAGTTGTCAAAGAGATAGCCCAGAAATATGGAGTCTATGCTACGTTTATGCCAAAGCCTTTGTTCGGCCAAAACGGAAGTGGAATGCATACGCACCAGTCTTTGTTTAAAGGCGACAAAAACGCCTTCTTTGACAAAGATAATAAGTACCATCTATCCGATACAGCCAATAAATTTATTGCCGGTCAGCTCAGGCATGCGCGAGAAATGAGTGCTATTTTTGCGCAATGGGTGAATTCATATAAGAGGCTTGTTCCAGGATACGAGGCGCCGGTTTATATCGCTTGGTCAAAAAGAAACCGTTCAGCTCTAATTCGCGTACCCGTATACCACCCAGGCAAGGAGAAAGCTACACGGGCCGAACTTAGATGTCCCGACCCAGCCTGCAACCCTTACCTTACCTTTGCGGTAATGCTTCAGGCAGGGCTGGAAGGGGTAGAGCGAAAATACAAACTTCCCGAGCCGATGGAAAAAAATCTATATCATTTATCCAGCGAAGAAAGAAAGGAGTTGGGTATCGAATCTCTGCCTGACAGTTTAGGAGAAGCGGTTCTCATTACCGAAGGAAGCGGGCTTGTTAAGAAGGCTTTAGGGGACCATGTGTTTACGAGATTCATAACATTGAAAAAAAAGGACTGGGAAAATTATAGAATACAGGTTACAAAGTATGAGCTGGACAATTTTCTCCCTATATTATAAATGATAATAATTATTAAGTATATCCCATCGTTTTTCCATTGAGCAGAAAGGGAAAAAATAGAATAATAAAAAAATTTATCTCATCGTGCTTAAATTTTAGGCATGAAGATAACGGAGATATGATGGAGGCTAAAGTTAAATTCCAAGAAAAGGACATAAGCGGCTGTGCCATAGTCGGCATAATGGATAAAACGGGCAAAAGGTCTTCTGGTAAAGATATTATTACCTCAATTGCCTCTATGCGCGACCGTGCCAATGGCTTAGGCGGCGGATTTGCCGCTTATGGAATTTATCCCGAACACAGAAACGACTGGTGTTTTCATATGATGTTTGAGAATAAATCCAGCCTGGTTCAGACGGAAGAATATCTTAAGGATAATTATAAAATAGTAAAAGATGGGATTATACCTACAAGAGAAGATAAATCCATAAGGTATCGGCCTCTACTATGGCGGTATTTTCTGCAACTCAAGGTAGAAAAGACAAAGCTATATTACGATTTAACAGAAGAAGATTTTGTGGTGAAGACAGTAATGGAGATAAACACCAAAATCCCCGGGGCTTTTGTCGCCTCGAGCGGTAAAAATATGGGCATATTTAAAGGAGTGGGGTATCCAGAAGATATCGGAAGATTTTACAGATTAGAGGAATACGAAGCCTATATCTGGACAGCGCACGGTCGGTTCCCTACAAATACAGTCGGTTGGTGGGGGGGGGCGCATCCCTTTGGCCTTCTGGATTGGTCGGTTGTGCATAACGGAGAGATTTCCTCTTATGGAATTAATAAAAGGTTTCTGCTAAATTACGGATATATCTGTGCATTTTTTACTGATACCGAAGTGATAACTTATCTTTTTGACCTTTTGGTTAGAAAACATAACCTTTCTTTTGAGGTAGTCGCAGATATACTGGCAGCTCCCTTTTGGGACGAAATAGACCCCGTTAGAAATACCAATGGGTCTAATAAAAGAGAAAGAATTTCTAACGGGGTAGAAAGGCAGCCACAGGGAAAAAAAGAATTTCTAAAGGCACTTCGTATAATTTATGGCAGCGCCCTGGTTAATGGCCCTTTTAGTGTTATTCTTGCCAATTCCTCTACTATGGTAGGGTTAAACGACCGAATAAAGCTTCGGCCTTTGGTGGCGGCAACTTCGGGCGATAAAGTTTATATTGCCTCTGAAGAATCAGCCATCCGGGAGGTTTGTCCTGGCCCGGATAAAGTGTGGATGCCTGAGGCAGGAAAGCCAGTTGTCGGCAGGCTTATTGAGGTAGAAAATGGCTAAGAGACCGATACCCCCAGAATTTATTGTAGAAAGAGACGATGAGAAATGCGTTGCCTGTCAGGCTTGCGTTAGGATGTGTGCTAATGATGTACATTCATACGATCCTGAGACTGATACAATATCGTCTGACAGCGCCGAATGCGTTGGCTGTCATTTTTGTGAAACTTTCTGTCCTGCTGGCGCGATTACAATAAAACGCAATCCCTCTGAGTTTAAACTAAATGCTAACTGGAATGCCCAGGTAATCAAAAATATTACTAAACAGGCAGAAACCGGGGGAGTGTTACTTACCGGAATGGGCTCTGATAAGCCTTATCCAATTTACTGGGACCATATTGTCCTTAATGCTTCACAGGTAACTAATCCTTCAATCGATCCTTTGCGTGAACCAATGGAGCTGCGTACTTATATCGGAAGGAAGCCGGACAGAATCGAATTTAGCAGTCAGAAAACAGAAGACAGAAATCAGAAAAAGAAAAAGGAAGAGAATCTGTCGCCTGACATCTGTCATCTGACATCCGGGATTCCGCCACAACTAAAATTAGAGACTCCGATTTTATTCAGTGCAATGAGTTATGGTTCAATAAGTCTTAATGCTTGCAAGTCGCTTGCCAGAGCGGCGCAAGAAATGAGGACTTTTTATAATACCGGTGAAGGCGGACTTCATAAAGAGCTGTATAAATACGGTCCTAACACGATTATCCAGGTAGCTTCGGGAAGATTTGGAGTGCATAAGGAATATTTGGAAGCAGGTTCTGCGATTGAGATAAAAATTGGCCAGGGGGCAAAGCCTGGAATTGGCGGGCATTTGCCAGGAGAAAAGGTGTCGGAAGAAATCAGCCAGACCAGAATGATACCGGTTGGGACCGATGCCTTGTCTCCCGCGCCTCACCATGACATTTATTCCATAGAGGATTTGAAGCAGTTAATCTTTGCCTTGAAAGAAGCGACACGATATAAAAAACCAGTAGGGGTGAAAATCTCTGCGGTGCATAATGTCGCTCCTATTGCCTCCGGTATAGTCAGGGCAGGGGCAGATTTTGTCGCCATAGATGGTTTACGAGGCGGAACAGGAGCGGCTCCGCAAGTTATAAGAGATAATGTTGGCATTCCTATCGAGTTGGCAATTGCCGCAGTAGACCAACGCCTGCGAGAGGAAGGTATCAGGAATCAGGCATCTTTGATTGCCGGTGGAGGTATAAGGTCCAGTTCCGACGCGATCAAGGCTATTGCTTTAGGAGCAGATGCCGTTTATATCGGTACGGCCGCTTTAGTGGCGATGGGGTGTAACCTCTGTCAGAAATGTTATACAGGGAAATGTAACTGGGGCATTGCCACCCAGGACCCTTATCTTACTAAAAGGCTTAATCCAGATATAGGTGCGCAAAGATTGGTTAATTTGTTGCGTGCCTGGAGTTTAGAGATAAAGGAGATGCTCGGCGGCATGGGTATAAATGCTATCGAGAGTTTAAGAGGCAACAGAGAACAGCTCAGAGGTATAGGACTGTCCGATACAGACTTGAAATTATTGGGCATAAAAGCGGCAGGTGAGGCATGGTAACGCGCCTTCGGCGCGAGTTTTCAGTTGACAGTTAACAGAAGACAGAAAACAGCAAAGTGTAAACACGTCTTGTGAACAATACAATAGAGAAAAGAGATGAAGAAGATAATAATCAGAGAAGAATATTGTATGGGATGCAGACTTTGCGAAGTTCATTGCCTGGTGCAGCATTCTAAAACGAAGAATATAATCAAGGCATACAAAGGAGAATATCCGAAACCAACTCCAAGAATTATCGTGGAAGAAAAAGGGTATGTTTCATTTGCGCTTCAGTGCCGGCATTGTGAAGATGCCCCATGTTTAGAGGCCTGCATAACAGGCGCACTGTATCGGGATAAAAAAATAGGGGCGGTTCTTTTAGACGAAGATAAATGTGTAGGCTGCTGGATGTGCATTATGGTTTGTCCATTCGGGGTGATATCAAGAAATGTAGAAGGGAAAAAGATAGCTTCTAAATGTGACTTATGTATGGGGGAAGAAATACCCGTTTGCGTGAAAAATTGTCCTAACGGAGCGATAGTTTACGAGGAAAAGAAATGAACCCCGTTAGAAATCAAAATAACCCTGTAAGAAAACAAGATATTTCTAACGGGGTGAATTATGTAATTATTGGTAATTCGGCAAGTGGAATTGCATCCGTAGAAGCAATTCGCGAGTATGATAGGAAGGGTAAAATAACCGTTATATCTAATGAGGCGCAATTTAATTATTCACGGCCCTTAATATCGTATCTTTTAGGGAAAAAGGTGCCGATGGAGAGGATGCCTTTCCAGGCGAGAGATTTTTATAAGGATAATAAAATAGATTTGATTTTAAATAAGGAAGCAACAAAATTGGATTTGGAAAGAAAATATGTAATTTTAGCCGATGGAGGAAAAATCCCTTTCGATAAGCTGCTTATTGCCACAGGAGGTAGACCGATTGTACCCGAAATTAAAGGGATGAATCTAAACGGGGTATTTACTTTTACCAATCTCGACGATGCCCAAAGGATAGAAAGGCATATCAAGGCCAACAGGGTTAAAAGAGCGGTTGTCTTAGGAGGTGGGCTGATAGGGCTGAAAGCAACAGAGGCTCTTATCGAATTAAAGATTAAAATTGCTATTGTAGAACTTGCGGATAGAATTTTATCGGCAACCTTTGACCGAAAGGCTTCACGTATAATCGAAACTGCTTTGGAAAAAATAGATTGCCGCGTTATTGCCAATAATACGATTGTCGAGATAAAAGGCAGGAACAATCAGGTGGAAGAGGTGATTCTAAAAGACAAGAAGAGAATCCCGGCAGAATTGGTTATCATTGCAATCGGCGTCAGCCCTAACGTGGAATTGGCGAAGAATAGCTCTATAAAGATGAATAAAGGTGTCCTGGCAGATAATTTTATGCGGACAAATATCTTGGATGTTTATGCGGCCGGCGACTGCTCGGAAGCACGAGATTGTCTTTTAGGCAAAAATCGCCCTATTGCCATTTGGCCGGTGGCAAAAAGGCAAGGCAAAATTGCAGGTTTCAATATGGCCGGAATGAAAAGAGAATATCAGGGAAGTTTTGCCATGAACTCTGTAGAGCTATGCGGTATTCCTACTATTTCTTTAGGACAAACACTGTCTGAAGGAAAGGACTGCCGGATTTTAGAGCATTTTGATAAAAACAAGGCTATATACAAGAAGATTGTTCTAAAAA
Source organism: uncultured bacterium (assembly GCA_964506785.1). Taxonomy (GTDB): domain Bacteria; phylum CAZDME01; class JAYEMH01; order JAYEMH01; family JAYEMH01; genus CAZDME01. The sequence goes on from CAZDME010000032.1 coordinate 13,374, forward strand.
AGGGAATGATTATCGGTATTATTTTCGTAAATGATATTGAGCGGGCAGGAATTTACGCCGGCCTTATTAAAGATAAGGTTGATGTAAGTGGTTTCCAAGAAAATCTTTTAAAAGAAGATTTTGGATTTATCAGTTTGCCCAAGGGATACAGAAAGCATCTGGTAACCGGAGAGGTCTCGACATTATGAGCCCCGTTAGAAATTACGACAGCCAAAAAATGAAGAATGTTTCCAATGATAATTATAGTTTTGACAGATTTAGGTCAAGCAAATTTTCTAACGGGGTGAGAATAGATGCCAAGGGGATGTTTTATAAAGAACTCAATGAATTAATCCATCAGGCAGCGGATAGCGGGAAGAAAAATATTACTTTAGATAATGTCAATGGGCAGCGTTATATCGGGACCGGGCTATCTGGTGATATGAAAGTTACCATTAACGGAGTGCCGGGTAATGACCTTGCCGCTTTTATGGATGGACCGACCATTATAGTTAATTCTAACGGGCAGGATGGTATAGGTAATACCATGAATGCCGGCAAAATCATTGTCCATGGCGATGCTGGCGATATTGTTGGCCATTCTATGCGAGGCGGTAAGATTTATATCGAGGGAAACACTGGCTATAGAATCGGCATCCATATGAAATCCTATAAGGATTTATATCCGGTTATAATAATAGGGGGAAACGTTAGAGATTTTTTGGGAGAATATATGGCTGGTGGACTGATAATAGTATTAGGGCTACACGGGGAAGAAGGTGTCAGGTATGAGGGATTAGGTGACAGAAAAAAAGATAAGCCCCAAGAATCCATAACCTACAACCCGTTACCTATAGTGGGTAGCTACTGTGGTACAGGTATGCATGGCGGGACAATATATATTCGCGGCAATATAGAAAATTACCGATTAGGCAAAGAGGTACAAAAGGGCAAGTTGAGTAAAGAGGACAATAAAATATTAAGGGCGTATTTGAAAGAATATTGCGCTTATTTTTCGCTGAACCCGGAAAATATTCTAAAGAGCAGCTTCGTCAAGCTCAGTCCTTCAAGTTATCGTCCTTATGGGAAATTATATGCGTATTGATGGAAAGGGGTTACCAAAGAAGAGAATTTTTTACTTTAATAATTAAAGACTAAATCCAAAAAACACAAAGTTAGTGTTGTAGATTGGAACGACGGCGTTCTTGAGCCTCATCGGTAGAGGTAAAAGGGCGCTTTTCCATTTTTGGCTCCGGGTAAGAAATGACAGATATAAATGAGAAAATTTGGCTCAGAACGGCACTTTACGATGTGAAGAACCAAATGCGAGAAAACAACCTGGAAGGTTTTAAAGCCGTACTCAAGGTTCTATCCCGCGATTCCTTAAAAACTTTAGAAAATGCAGAGATGGAATGGACACTTGACCATGATACTCAGGAATTGAGAGAAAAATTCGATTTAGTGCGCCATTATTTGAATCACTTAAAGAGATTTTGCCAGAGAGTAGTCTGAAGGGA
>CAZDME010000033.1:0-14785 GCA_964506785.1 uncultured bacterium
TTCACGATTCACCATTCACCAATTTAATCCCAGCGACTAATTAATTTACCATATATCGAGCGCTTAATCAATAAAAAAGCCCCTTCTATAAGGAGCTTCTTTTTCATCTTAAATTTCTCTCTAAAATCTATTTATTCATTCCTAGAACCAATATTTATCTGCCGCTACAGATAATTCAGAGGAGCAAACATCAACCGCATCAGCCCGGGCTCTATTTTAGATTTTCTTACCTATTTACCACCCTCCCATTTTCTAAAATTACTTCTTCGCCTTCAGCCGTCAGAAATGTCCCCTGGTAGGGGACTAATTGCCCTTCGCTATTCATTCTATAAATATTGCCGTTAGTTTGAGTGAGTTGAAGAATCCTGAAGTTATAAATAAGATATATGCTCCCTTCTTCATCAGTATAGTTCCCCGAGTAAAGAGCCAACTCTCCCTTTTCATTTAACTTATAAATATTGCCGTTGGAACGTTCCATATAATCTATTTTGATTTTACCTTCCTGATAAAGATAATGATAATTACTTACTTGCCCCTCAGAAGTTTCCACCCGGTCAATTACTGTTTCTCCAGCTATTTTTTTATAATAGTTTACTTGGCCGTCGGGGTAAGTAACCTGACTGAGTTCAAATTCCTCTATCTGGTATTGACTGCCATCTTCCTGGGTAAACGTCCCTTGATAAGCCGCCAGTTTTTTTTCTTCTTCCCCCTCTTCTTCTTTTAATTTATAGATATTGCCGTCCGCCTTGGTAATCTGAACGGTGTTAAAGTTATTAATCATATAAATATCTTCTTTTTCTTCTTCATCTTTAACTTTAAACTGGCCAAAATAGGGGGTTAATTTTTCCTCTTTATTGCCTTCCTCATCTTCACCCTCTCTCATTTTATAAATATTCTCATCCTTATCTACAGCCAGAATTATTTCCTTGTTATTATTAAAGCTATAGGTAACTCCGGAATCCGGTTGGGTATAGTAACCAGCATGCGGCACCATTTTGCCATTTCTTATTCCATATGCCTTTCCTCCGGATATTATTTGCCGGGACTGGAATTCATTAATAATTTGTTGATTACCCCCGGTATCAATAAATACCCCCTGATAGGGTTTAAGCCGGCCCTCTTGCATCCGGTAGATATTTCCTTCAGGAGAAATCATCTCCGTATATTGAAAATTCTCGATGATATAGACATTTCCTTCTTCAGTAATATGCCGGCCGTAATAAATAGCCAGGTGGCCGTTTTCTTTACGCTTATAAATATTCCCGTCCTGGTCTATACCGGAAATAGCCTGACCATTTTTATCAAGGACTACGGTAAAGCCGCTAGAGTCATCATAATAGGCCCGGCCTTCAGACAGGATTTCTTCTTTAGTCGGCTCGGCTAATATTTCCGGCGGTGTTTCGTCTTCTTCCTTGAGATATTGTTCAGTAGGAGCCTGATGAGAAGTAGCCGGAAGGGGAACAGTTTCATCTTGCGCATATCTATCATCTGGTTCAAGCGAGGGCTCTCCCAATTTTTCAAATGCCCGGATGGTATTTGATTGGCTGAATATAGAAATAAAGGCTATAATTATGATAGCTATAGCCCTTGCCGGATAAATAGAGCAACCGTTTATGGCCTTTTGTCCCTCATTTATTCCTTTTGTCTTTCTTCTTGCTTTCTTGGCCATGGATTCATCCTTTAAATAAAAACCGGGGTGCCGTCACTTTCGGCAACCCGGCTTTCCTTCGTTCCACTCAGGACCCGCAGCTTTGCGTCCCCGCCTTGCGGCGGGTTTGCCTTTATCGCTCTTATCTTACTATATAAATATAGCACATTATTATGCAAAAATCAAGTTTTTCTAAAATTTTTCTAAAATTTCCGCCACTTGGTTTCTTTTTGGCTGTCTTCCAAAATTATTCCCCGTTTTTTTAAATCCTGCCGGATGTCATCCGCTAAAACCCAATCTTTAGCCAGGCGGGCTTCATTCCTCTTTTTAATCAAACCTTCAATATCCTTATCGTCTATTTTTTTCACAATTTTCGTTGGCAAACCTAAAACACCAAGCATCTCTGTTAATTCTTGGTACCCGGTTTGAATTAATTTTTCCTCCGGGTTGTTTTTCCCAAATTCTTTATTGATTAATCCGACCAATTCAAAAATTACCCCGATTGCCCCGGCGGTATTAAAATCGTCATTCATACAATTTTCAAAACGAGAAATGAAATTTTTTATTTTCGAATGAACTACCCTCTTTTTAGGAAACCTGGCCGGTCCTTTTTCTAAACAAATAGTGATTCTTTCCCACTTTCGGCGGGCATCTTCCAACCTTTGGGGGCTAAAATCGATAGGGCTGCGGTAATGAGTGGAAATGAGAAAAAGGCGGGTAACTGCCGGGGAATATTTTTGGAAAAGCTCCTTCAGGGTAAAAATATTCCCCAACGATTTGGACATTTTCTCTTTATTGATAGTTACAAAGCCATTATGCATCCAGTAGCGGACAAAGGGTTTACCGGTGGAGGCCTCTGATTGAGCAATTTCGTTTTCGTGATGAGGAAAGACCAAATCACTTCCCCCTCCGTGAATATCAAGGGTTTCTCCTAAATATTTTTGAGACATCACCGAACATTCAATATGCCAGCCGGGACGCCCCTCTCCCCAGGGACTGGGCCAGGAGGGCTCGTCCGGCTTTGACCTTTTCCAGAGTGCAAAATCCAAAGGATTTTTTTTACGCTTATCTTTATCTATCCGGCATACATTCACCATTTCATCTTGCGGCCGACGGGAAAGCCGGCCGTAGGTTTTGAATTTACTAACTTGAAAATAGATACTGCCAGCAGCCTCATAGGCAAACCCTTTATCAATCAGGGTTTCAATCATTCTAATCATGCCCTTGATATTCTCGGTCGCCTTGGGATAATACCCGGCCCTTTTGACATTCAGTTTATCCATTACGGTAAAATAGGCCTTTATGTAACGCCGGCTAATTTCCCTGACTTTCTTTTTTAAATTATCTTCTTTCCCTTTAAGCGATGAGCGATGAGCTATGAGCTCTTTTAGCTCCTTCCTTGCCCGATTAATAATTTTATCATCCACGTCGGTAAAATTCTGAACATAAATAACCTTATACCCTTTATACTCCAAAAAACGGTAGATAATATCGAAAGCAACATAAGCCCGGGCATGCCCCAGGTGGCAGCCGTCATAAACGGTTACCCCGCAGACATACATCTTTACCTGACCCTTTTTCAAAGGCCGGAATTCCTCTTTCTTTCTGGTTAAGGTGTTATAAACTTTTAAAGACATTGTCCTTTTTTTCTTTAGTTATGAGCCCCGAGCTAACAAACTATGAGCCATTCTGTTTCTCCCGCCATTCTTTAAGATGCTTTTCAATCAAGTCGATTTCGTGCTGAACATTTTCCAGCCTTTCCGCCAGAGGGTCTGGCAGATTAGTATGGTCAAGATTAATCCCCGGAACCGTCAACCCGGCCTTCCGGGCAACTCTTCCCGGAACTCCCACCACGGTAGAATTTGCCGGCACCGCACGAATAACCACCGCATTAGCGCCAATCTGGACGTTATCGCCAATGTTAATATTACCCAATATTTTTGCTCCGGCGCCAACTACGACATTGTTTCCCAGCGTCGGGTGCCTTTTTCCCTTTTCTTTCCCCGTTCCGCCCAGGGTTACCCCTTGAAAAAGGGTAACATTATCGCCAATAATAGCCGTCTCCCCAATAACCACACCCATTCCGTGATCGATAAAAAATCCCCTGCCAATCTTTGCCGCGGGATGAATTTCAATACCGGTAAAAAACCGGGTAACCTGAGAAAAAAATCGCGGCAAAAAGGGAATATGCAGCCGGTAAAGAAAATGAGAGATGCGATGGCTGATTATTGCCTGCAGGCCGGAATAGCAAAAAAATACCTCGCAAATATTTTTAGCCGCCGGGTCTCGTTCAAAACAGGCTTTTATATCGCTAAACATACTTTTCCCCTCCCTCTTCTCACCCAATGAGTAAAACCCCGCCACACGCAAATCTTGCTCAAAATCTTAATCATCTGCCCATTCGAATCTTGTCTATGGGCTTTATTTTCCCTGATTTTAACATATAAGGCGGGCGCTAGCAAGATTAATGTCATCCCGGGCCTGCCGCTTTTCCCTTTTCCTTTCGCTAAAAAAGTGTTATACTATCTAAGGGAAAAGAGAGAAAAATGACGGATAAAAAATTAATCATCCAGGTCCCATGTTATAATGAAGAAAAAAACCTGCCTATAACTCTTCAGGATTTACCCCGGAATATCCCGGGGATTTCTCAGATAGAAATCCTGGTTATTGACGATGGTTCAACTGACCAGACAGCTAAAATCGCCAAAGAACTTGGGGTAAATCATCTGGTTCGATTTACCCATCACCTGGGCCTGGCTCAAGCCTTTAGTGCCGGTCTCGATGCCAGTTTGAAATTAAAAGCAGACATAATCGTAAATACGGATGCGGACCATCAATATCCGGGCAAGGAAATTGCCCGCTTGACTGCTCCGATACTTCAGGGTGAAGCGGATATTGTCATTGGTGTCCGAAACATTAAAGCCATTAAACATTTCCCCTGGGCGAAAAAAAGACTCCAAAAATTGGGCAGCTGGGTAGTCCGCCATATATCCAGAACGAATATTTCCGATGTTACCAGCGGTTTCCGGGCTTATAGCCGGGAAGCCGCTTTAAAACTCAATATTATCTCTGGCTATACTTATACCCTGGAAGCAATTATTCAAGCCGGTAAAAAAAATCTGAAAATCGCCAGTATTCCCATTGAAGTAAATCCGCCGTTACGTCCTTCCCGGTTAATTAAGAATACCTCCGGTTATCTCAAAAAATCAACCGCCACTATTCTCAGAATCTATGCCATGTTTAACCCGATGAAAATTTTTATGAGCGCGGGGCTCACTATTTTCTCTTTTGGCCTTTTAATTGGGCTTCGCTTTCTCTATTTTTACTTCCATTCTTCCGGCGGCGGGCATATTCAATCGTTAATTTTAGCCGCCGTTCTTTTAATCATCGGCTTCTTGATTTCGATGATTGGCCTGCTGGCCGATTTAATCTCAGCTAACCGCCGCCTATTAGAAGACAGTTTATATCGAATAAAAAAAATAGAATTAGAAACCATTGAGAAATTAGAGAAAGATTGAAGATTTGTTATTTTGGCACTTACGACGAGCAAAGGCCTCGAAATCGGATAATCATCCGGGGTTTGAAAGAAAATGGCGTCGAGATAGTAGAGTGCCATTTCCCTCTCTGGAAAAATATCGAAGATAAAAGCCGGATAAATCGAACCAGTAAAAAGTTAGCCCTTTTTATCCGTTTTATCGGAAGCCGCTTTATCCTGCCGGCAAAATATTTCTTTCTTCCCCCGCATCAGGCTGTTATCGTCGGGTATCTTGGACATTTTGATATCTTTCTGGCCAGGTTTCTTTGCGTCCTCAAAAACAAACCTTTATATTTCAATGCATTCCTCTCTTTATATGACACCCTGGTAAATGACAGGAAACTTATCCGGCCCAATACTTTTTTAGCAAAAGTCATTTTTTACCTGGATAAAATTTCCTGCCAATTAGCCGACCACATTTTCTTAGATACCGAGAGTCAAATTGACTATTTCACCAAGATTTTTAAATTAAGAAAATCTAAATTCAGCCGCGTTTTTGTTGGCGCTGAAACTGGTATCTTTTATCCCAGGACAAAAACAGCAGCTATTCAAGAAAATAAGCTTAAAGTTTTATTTTACGGCCAATTTATTCCTCTACAGGGTATAGAATTTATCATTGAGGCCGCAAAATTATTAAAAGATGAAGATATCAAATTTACCATTATCGGCCGGGGGCAGGAATACGAAAGAATCCTCAGTTTAGCCAAAGCCTATAAGCTGAATAATATCTGCTGGATTGATTGGGTAAATTATCAAGATTTACCTAAATATATAGCCGAGGCGGATATCTGCCTGGGGATATTTGGCCGGACAGGAAAAGCCAGGCGGGTAATCCCCAATAAAGCCTTTCAGGCTATCGCCATGGGAAAGGCTTTAATAACCGGAGATTCTCCGGCGGCGAAAGAGTTATTTAAAAATGAGGAAAATGCTTTTTTATGTAAGATGGCTGATCCCTCGGTTCTGGCTGAATCGATTATAAAACTTAAAAAAGACTCAAATTTGAGAGATAAAATAGCCGGGGCAGGCTATCGATTATTCAAAAGCAAATGCCCGCCCAGAGTTATCACCCAGGGATTCCTTAATCACCTTTTAAAGAAAACCTCATAGATTCCTTTGTCCCCCCGGTAGATTCTTTTAAGATAATCATTTGGCAGGATCCGGCTAAAGCCGGGTTTATCGTATTTAATTATTAACTCCGGCTGGAATTCCCTTTCCCTTAATATATCGATTAAGTCTCTCGTTTCTTTTAATGTCATCATACTGGCATGGATTTCGATAAAGAGCCTGGCTATTTTATGAAGACTCTTCTTCATCCCCTTTAATATGCAGAGTTCATATCCCTCCACATCCATCCTGACAAATGATGGGATTTCTTTCTCTTTAAGAAAATTGTCAACCGTACCCATCTTCACATTTATTTTCCCGGATACATCTTTTATCGGATAGAAACTGTGCCAGTTGCTTCGCTCTGATATATTCATCGCCTGATGCCCTTCGATATCACCCATGGCCATTTCGAATGTTTCTACATTTTGGCGCTGGTTTAATTCGAGATTGGTCTTAAGATAATTTATGTTTTTAAAATACGGCTCCACGGCATAAACCCTGCGGCACAACATCGATTCAATTAAAACATAGTAGCCAATGTTTGCCCCGATATCCAGGACAACATCATTTTTTGATAAAGATTTCATCAAATGATTTGTCGCCATTGGTTCCTTTATTCCGTCAAGAAACAAATCCCGGTGGATGCCGTAATCGTTCATATCCAGCTTCATTCTATTGCCAAGAATATTTTTGGTGACCTCCCCAGATGGCTTTAGCTTTTTATACACCTTGTTTTTTCTTTCATCCTCTTGCTTCATTAATTTAAAATCTTTATATCTACTTAAAGCATGCCTCAGTCCAAACCTGCTCATTATCATTATTCCGTCTTTAATCATCTGTAAACTTGGCATGATAAAGCCCCCAATAGTATCTCCTGGCTCATACTGTCTATATTATAACATTTAAGGCCAGGTCATTCAAAAAAAATGTTATATTAACGCACTCCCGCTTTCACCCAAAAGATTTAGCCCCGTTATTTCATAAAAATAGCTTTCCTAAACGCTATCCGCTATACGCTAAAAAAAGATGATAATCCCGTATACAAAGGATAATTTTATTGCTATAATAGCTGTGGTCCCAATCCATTCCCCGGCATTCATCTTTTTCTTATCAGTTTATACAGCAAAGAGAAAGATATTATGAGAGTTTCTTCTTCAAAAGGGACATTATATAATTTCTCGGCCCGCTTTCTTTTTGTCTTATCCAGCTATCTCATCCATATCCTTTTAGGGAGGTATCTGGGCCCGGAGAAATACGGCACCTTTGGTATTGTTACCGCTATATATAGCCTCTGGTTGATTTTCCTTTCCAATGGCTTCCGCCAGGCAATATCTAAATACATCTCCGAATTTAGAAATCTCTCTGCGGTAATTTATAGAAAAGGGCTTTTTCTCCAGACTATCTTTTCCCTATTTTTAACTTCCTTGCTTTTTCTGGGCTCTCAAAGGATTGCTTTCTTCCTGGGGGATGTAAATTTAGGCGGTTATTTCCGCTTCTCTTCCTTGATTTTGCCCTTCTCGGCAATTTACTTCATCGGCTTAGGAAAGCTCAACGGAGAGAAACGTTTCGGCCGGGAAGCAACAGTAATGAGTATCTATTACCTTTTAAAGTTAACCGGGATAACTATTTTAGTGGTAATTTTAGGCTGGGGGATAAGCGGGGCCATCGGAGGGATGTTCTTAGCTTCGGCCGTAATCTCTATCTTGACTATAATTTTATGCCCCGGCAGAAACAGGCACGGCGATTTTGCCGTTCAAAAATTAATTTTTTTCGCCCTGCCCATTTTATCCTTCTTCCTGGCGGTAAATCTATTAATGAATTTAGACTTGATATTTGTAAAAAGGCTGCTCGCCCAGGAAGCATTTACCGGTTTTTATACTGCCGCCATAACTATTGCCCGGACGCCATATTTCCTTTTCTACGCCTTTTCGGCAACGTTGCTGCCGACAATTTCGCATTCCTTCACCAAGGGAAATCTTTCAGAGGCAAGAATGTATATCAGCAAATATCTGCGTTATTTTTTAATTTTTGCCCTGCCTTTAACCGTATTAATCAGCGCTAAAGCAGCAAATTTAGTAGTTTTCGTTTACGGCCTTAAGTATGAAAATAGCGGTATTCCTTTGAGTATAATAATTTTTGGCATGTTTTTCTTAAGTTTTTTTATGCTCCTGGCAACTATCCTGTTTGGTATCGGCAAAGCTAAATTAGCTCTTTTAATACAAAGTTTGCTTTTGCCTTTAGACATTCTATTGCTTTATTATTTTATTCCTCGTTTTGGGCTGGCCGGGGCGGCTTTGGCGACGACCCTGGCAGCTTTGGCCGGGGTTCTCTTTATATCTTTTTCTGTCTATAGAAAATTAAGAGTTTTCCTTCCTTTATCTTCGTCTATAAAAATCATCTTAGCTAATTTAATTATTTTTTCCCTAAGTGAGTGCTTTTCTCTTCATGGGTTCTGGCTTCTCTTTTTCTTTGTAATCTCCTGCCTTGTTTATCTTTTACTATTATGGCTATTTAAAGAGATAAAAAGGGAAGACTGGCAGCTGCTCAAAGGGATTATTGCTTAAGGCGATAGGTTAGAAATAAGCGAAATTATTAGAGAGCGGTAAATATAAATCTATAAAAATAGTCTTTATTAGAAAAAAAACGACTAAACTTAAGATAAGAAACTGGATTAAACGCCTTTCTTTGAAATAATCAAACAGCCAGATAATTAAGCGGCTGGCTGTAAGCAGCAAAACCGGAACCGCCGAGATTAGATAACGGCTCTGGAAATTGCCCCAGGAGATAAAAAAAGCAAAAAGAAAAAAGCACCAAACAAAAAAAAGCCGGTCCTCATTTTTCCCTTCAGCTAAAAGCAGCCAGCCCAAAAAAGAAAATAAGTATACCCCGGATAATTCCAAAAGCCTCCCAAAATAAAAATACCAGGGCTGATTTACAAAAGTGCCAATCCGCCATCCGGTCTGAGGAATATGCGTAAAGCTAAAATAAAGAAGGAAATTTTTAACTGCCAAAAACCCCAGGCCGCCAATTAAAAATACGCTAAGGCTCAACCCTAACCACTTTTTGAAATTGCCTTTTATTTTCAACCCCGCGAATCTATAAGCCGCAGCCATAAATAAAAAAATTAAAAACACACCTAAGCAAATCAGCTTCCCCACAAATCCAGATAGATACGGCAGATAATCGGACAAGCGGTGAATGCCGATTATGTTTTTAAAAAGATGCCTCCCCCGATAAACCTGGAAATTCCATAGGAGCCAGGGAAGGGAAACTAAAAAAGGCAAAATTATAAAAGCCCGGAATTCCTTGAGCTTTAATAAATTCCTTTCCCAAATTAAAGCAAAAGTTGCCAGGCTTAAGAGAGCCAAAACACCCGGGTATTTTGACAAAAATGCCCAGCCAATACTAAGCCCGGAGAGTAAAAAATAAATTTTGTTTTTTCTCCCCAGGATGAAAAATAAAAGAGCCAGGGTGGTAAAAAATCCCAGGGTTGACTCAATCCAAATCTTTTCCGAAGATACCCAGTGAATGGGATCCAGAGTAAGAAAAAGTGCCGCCAAAAGCCCGACCCGCCAATCAAACGAATATTTCCCGATAAAAAAAACTAAAATAACTGTCAAGCTTCCTGAAATGGCCGGAACTAAAGCGGCGGTTTGAAAAAAATCCTTGGCCGTTTTAAGAGCGGCGGCATTTATCTTGAAAAAGGCGGCCGTCAAATATGAAAACAAAGGAGGGTGTTTAAAAAGCGGCGCCGACAGGTATTGACAATGATTCATATTTCGACCGCGCTTTACTGCTTCTTGATAAAGTGGTAAAGCAGTATAGTTGGTAATATTTTTACTCAATTGAAGGCCTAATTGCACAAACAGCCCTTCATCAAAAGTATATCGATGCGGCTGATAAAAACCATATAGTCTTAGAATAAAGGCTGAAAGGGTTAATATCAACAGCAGCAGGTAAACCAATCTAATTTTACCTTTAGCATTCATAGCCATATGATATTAAAATAACACATTAAAAAAAAGAAATCAATGGCGAATCCTGTTGTTTTTCACCATTTTTTCTGATATATTAAATTATCGGAATGAAGTTTAAGGGTTACGTAACTCGAATCGTCAATACGTTTTCAAATAATTCAAAATTTACAATATACGTTTCCTAAATTACAAACAAATTATTTGTAATTTGGTAGTTGTGGTTTGGAATTTAACATATTCCAGCGTGGCCACCGTTGCCGGTTTACTTTTATTTAAAAAGCTATGTCACCTGAATTGCCTAAAGCCTTTATTATAATCGCTCTCTTAGGATTAGCTCTATACTCCTTTAGTTTGGCTAACAGTTTTCTCTGGGACGATATATCTCTCGTCCAGGAAAACCGTTTTATCAAAAATTTAGATAACTGGCATCTTAGTTTTAACCGGCTTCTCTTCCATAATGTCCCGGGAAGAAGCAAATTTTATCGTCCCATACAGGAAATCTCATATGCCTTGGATTACCGCCTTTGGGGCTTAAATCCCTTCGGCTTCCATCTGACTAGTATTTTCGTTCATATATCCTGCGCCTTCCTTCTTTCTGCCGTTCTTTATCAAATTTTCAAAAATTTTTTTATCAGCTTTTGGGGTGGGGCTTTTTTTGTCGTTCATCCCGTTCATACAGAGGCTGTCGCCTATATTGCCGGCCGGGCCGATCCTCTGGCGTTATTTTTTATTTTGCTCTCCTTATCCATCTATATTCAGGCAACTAGAAGGAATAAAGCCCTTCTTACGGTCTCTCTATTTTCTTTTCTCTTAGCTTTATTTTCCCGGGAGTCGAGCTTGGTTTTCCCTTTTGTAATCCTTACCTATAATTTCGTTTTCTTAAAAGAAACATCTTTAAAGGATAAACTCTTTCCTTTCTTTTTATTTATGCTTACCGCCGGGATCTATTTATCTGTCCGTTTTAGGTTTGCCGCTTTAGATTCCCTTAAACTTTATCAATGGAATCAACCCTGGCAGATTAGATGCCTTACTCAATTAGAAGTGGCTTCTCGATATTTATTGCTTCTTCTCTTCCCTCATAAACTCCATATGGAAAGGTTTGTTCCCTGGAGTAAAAGCATTTTAGATTTACCGATACTCTCCTCTTTACTCTTTATTGGTTTGACTGTCTATTTATGCGTCAAGTTGTCAAAGCAGGAAAAGTCTATAATTTTCTTTTCCCTTTTTTTTATCATTACTCTTTTCCCTTTCTTGAACATCATCCCTTTAAACGCCCAGATGGCGGAACACTGGCTTTATCTGCCTTCGATAGGTTTTTTTGCTATCCTGGCCTGGGGGGCTTTTAGAATTAACGGCTGGCTTATGCGGTTTAATTTGGGCAAAGATGTCCTGCCGTTAATGTTAACCTTTTTTTTACTTGTTTACGCCTCCATCACTATAAAACAAATTTACACCTGGAAAGACCCTTTAACGTTTTATACATATACAGCAAGACAGGCTCCCTATTCAAAAAGAATCCGGCTCGGCCTGGCTCTGGCCTATTTAAAAGAAAAAAGATATGAGGAAGCCGCCAGCCTCTTGACAATAATCGCAAAAACCTCATCGGAAGACCTAAAGGCCCGCAATAACCTGGCGGTGGCTTTGATTGAGCTGGGCAAATTAAAGGAAGCCCAAAGAAATTTAGAGATAATTTTAAAAATGGACCCTGAATATATAGAAGCTTATCTTACCCTGGCCAAGCTTTATCTCAAAAAGGACGAAGAAAAAAAAGCTATCGACACCTATTATAAAGCAATAGCGGTCAAGCCTGATTTTATCTATTCTTATTATGAATTAGGCAATCTTTATTGTAAAGGAGGGAAGATTAAAAAAGCTAAGGATATTTTTCTTAAAGGCCTTGCTGTTAACGATGAATTCCCGGAATTGCATAATAATTTGGGGATATGTTACGCGGAATTAGATAGATTGGATGAAGCGGAAAAAGAATGGGAAAAAGCCTTAAGCTTGGACCCATACTATCAGGAAGCAAAGTATAATTTAGAGAAGTTAAAGAAATGAACCCCGTTAGAGCGCTTCAACCCATCTTGGAGGTGGCTTTTTCCTACAAGCCAAGCTCCATTTCATCTTCCTCGCTAAGCTTTCGATAACGCAGAAAATGGAATATCTTCCTTACTTCTTCGGTACTTATTATTTTTTGTTTAAGCGTAGCTTTAATTTTGGGGTCTTCTAAAAGTTCCCGCACCAGTTTGTCATCATAATGTAGAACCTGCCGCCAGAGTCCCTCTGGCTCGAGCAGGCGGCGAATTTTCTCCGGATCAAAGCCTTTTTTATTTCCGGTTACTCTGGTAATGGCAAAGCCTTTTCCAAAGATACGGGAAATATTTCTCTTTTCACAATAAAGTCCTATCAGCCGGACAAGCTCATCCAAACGGCCCTGCCTCAGATCAATTTGCTTTCGTAAATTGACATATTCTTCGACAATATCCTTTATTTCCAACCTTTCCGTTTCATCTTGAGGCATTTCCTCTTTTTTATAAATATCTTTATAGTAAGGGCAATACTGGGGGAAATCGCAGGGACAGAAAGGGTTCTCTTTAGCCGGGAAATGCCCGTCTTTTATTTTTTGAGCGATGCCGAGAATATATGCCCTGGTAGCTTCGATTTTATCCCGGGATCGGGGTTCAACGCTAAAAGGCGTATGGCTGCGAAAGTGATAAAGCGTAAGTTTACCCACTTCTAAATTCAAAACTTGTTCCACGGCTATTTGATAAATCGTTAACTGAAGATCCTCTTTTAAAAATTCTTGAGTAAAAGGCGCCTTATTGCTTTTATAATCAATTACTTCAAATTTTCCCGAAGGCAATTTGTCAATACGGTCAATATAGCCTTTAATCTCTAAATCCTCTAAGGGAAAACGGAAAGGGTATTCTACCGCCAGGGGCGGCTTAAAACTACGCGTTTGATTTTCATAAAATCCGGTGATAATTCTTTTCCCTTCTTGAAAATAGTTCTCTTCTTCTTCTTTATCGGCGTATCCATCAGGAATCCATTTCGCTTCGTAAAAACGTAAAACCTTTTCCAGGCTGGGAGGCGGAGGCGTCTTTACCTGAAAGATAAACTGGGCGGCCGCATGAAGCGTCTTGCCAAAACTAAAATATAACTTTGCCTTCTCTTTTAAACCGTCTATATATATCAATTTATACCGCAAAGGGCACTGGGTATAAGTGCTAATCGCGGAATAACTCAAATGCCTCATTTATCTCTCCTTAAAAACTTAAACTGGTGGTGGACGATGCTGGGCTCGAACCAGCGGCCCCTGCCGTGTGAAGACAGTGCTCTTCCCCTGAGCTAATCGTCCAAAGGCCCAAAAATTAGCTCGCCTCATTAGGTCACAGGTTATCGGCGCCTTAGCTTTTACCTATCACCTATTACTTATTATCTGCTACCTATTTTTACAAATCAACAAAAAAAAGAGAGAATAAGTTTCTCTCTCCCAAAATAGCAAATTTTATTTTTCCCCCGGTGAAAAACTAACTATCTAAAAAAACGAAATCTATACTTTTCCCGCTTCTTCCAATCGACGGACTTTAGTAATAGCTTTTGGCTTATGCGTTATCTCTTCCGGAGGTAAATCAAGCACCCCTCTTTTTATCTCCAAAATAGTGGTTTTTTTCGATTTCAAGCCTTCCTTTAGATAATCAACGGCCCCTTTCATATTTAAGGAATCGCCGCAGCTAAACAGGTCCACTGCCGCATAATTATATTCCGGCCAGGTATGAATAGAAAAATGAGATTCAGAAATAACTAATATACCGCTTATTCCGTGAGGGCTGAATTCATGAAAAAAATCTCCGACAACATGCGCCTGGGCAACATCGGCAGCTCGTCGGAGAATATAGCCCACCTTCTCTTTGCTATTTAGGATTTCAGCATCGCAGTCAAAAAGTTCCAGTAGTACATGTTCGCCTAAACCTTTCAACCAACTACCTCCTTTTTCACCCCCTAAAATTTCTAGGAATAACTTTCATCTTATATATACACAAATTTTCTTTTTATGTCAAGTATAAAATTTATTTTTTTCTATTCAGTACTGAGTTTAGGCAGCATATCCTCTACACACTCAGATAAATATTCCCACTGCTCCTGATTTTGGATGGTGAATTTTTGCTTTCTGGCCCATTTATTCCCTTTTTTCTGCCAAAGGTAAAAACAAAGTTGTTTCCTGCCCCAGGACTCAACCAAAACAATAGCTGACCACCAGCCAAACCCTTTGCTTAAAGTACGAGACTCCAAAACCGTCAGGGGAGCGGTGACTGGTACTTTCTCTTCTTCCCTTTTCTTAACCATATCTCTCCCTCCTTTTACCTCTTACATTCACAAAGCGGGATGTACTCCGATAATATAGGCGCCATATACATAGACCCTATATACCAATATAGTATATTGCCATCACCCTTATGTCAATAACTTTTTCTAATTTTTTCTGAGCATTCCTAAAGCTAAAAGCGCCTTTTTTGG
>CAZDME010000034.1:0-14474 GCA_964506785.1 uncultured bacterium
AGAATATACGGATAATTCCCTGACGGACAGCATAAAGGAAATTTGGAAAAAAATAGAAAAAATTTTACATCCGTAATTATATTACTAATGAAAACTACATTTTAAATTTTGGAGGTGTTAGGATGCCATGGGTTGATATAAATGGTTGTATTGGCTGCGGGATTTGCGTTCGGGAATGTCCGTCAGATGCTATATCGATGGAAGACGAGAAAGCAAGGATAAATATGGATAAATGTATTCATTGCGGCATTTGCCACAGTATTTGTCCCCAGGAGGCGGTAAAGCACGACAGCGAGAGAATCCCCTCTGATATAAAGGCCAATGTGGAGATGAGCCAAAGATTCATGGATGCGTGTGCTGCGGCTCTTGGAGAAGAAAAAGAAAAAAAGAAATGTTTAGAAAGAATGAAGAAGCATTTTAACACAGAAAAGATTATTGCCGAAAAGACTATAGAAGAGCTTAAAAAATTAAGCTTTTAAAGCGGCAAACAAAAAATGTCCTCATTCGATTTTTGCCCTTTGTGCAAAGCCCATCTCCGTCGCAGGCAGATAGACGGCCGAAGGAGACTAATTTGCTCAAGCTGCGGCTGGATACATTATGAAAATCCTTTTCCTGTGGCCGTTTGTGTCGCCCGGAACAAAAAGGGAGAGATACTCATTACCAGAAGAAACCTTGCTCCCGGTAAAAATAAGTGGGCTTTACCCGGCGGTTTTATTGAATCGGGCGAGGACCCGGAAGAAACTTGTCTTAGGGAGTTAAGGGAAGAAACGGGCCTGGACGGAAAAATTGTCGGGCTTATCGGCGTTTATATTCAGCGGACCGGAAGATACGGAAACCTGCTGATAGTTGGCTATGCGGTGAAAGTATTCGGTGAGGAGATTTCCGTAAATCATGAGCTGAAAGAGGCAAAGTTTGTTAATCGCAGGCAATTACCCTTCATTCCTTTTTCGACTCACCGGATAATGATTAAGGAGGTATTTAAAAAACTATGATTGAATGGATAAAGGGACTGGCGCATCTAAAAGAGGTAGAAGAGAAAAACAATAATTTTCTGATTTTATTTTTTTATGCTTCTTTTTCTTCTCCAGCCGGGCGGGCTTTAAAAGAGCTTGAGGATTTTTCTAAAGAGTACAAAGAACCCCCTGTTTACGCCATTGACGTGGAAAAGGTGAAAGGGATACATAAACAGTTCGGCGTAGAGAGCGTCCCTACGGTTTTGACCTTTCAGAAGGGTGAAGTTACCAGAAAGATTCTCGGTGTCGAAAGCGCCCGTTTTTACGGGCGTATTATCTCCGGGGCTGCTCCTTCCGGGCTAAAAAAAAAGGGAGGCAAGGTTTCAAACCGGGTAGTTGTTTACAGCGGCCCGGGCTGTCCGGCTTGTGGAAGCGCCAAGGCTTATCTGCGGCAGCGGGGCATTATTTTCAGGGAAGTGGATATATCCCGCGATGAACAGGCTGCCGAGCGGTTAGTCCGTCGCAGCGGCCAGAGGGCGGTGCCTCAAATTGACATTAACGGCCATTTAGTTGTAGGCTTTGACCAGGCAAAGATAGACAGATTCTTATCGATTTAGAAAAAGGTTGATTATTTTAAAGCAGCGCATATTATATAAGGAGGGACAAAGATGAAATTAAAACCAATCAACGGACGCATTATCGTAAAGCCCTTTGAGGCCGAAGAGAAGACATCCGGCGGCATATATCTTCCCGATACTGCCAGAGAAAAACTTAAGGAAGCCCAGGTTATTGCTTCGGC
Source organism: uncultured bacterium (assembly GCA_964506785.1). Lineage (GTDB taxonomy): Bacteria > CAZDME01 > JAYEMH01 > JAYEMH01 > JAYEMH01 > CAZDME01. The sequence goes on from CAZDME010000034.1 coordinate 1,753, forward strand.
CAAAGATGCCACTGACGAAGTTGCTGTTGGCGACCGTATAATTTACAAAGAATTTTCTGGCACCGAGGTAAAGTTTGCCGGGGAAGACTACATTTTACTTACCGAAGAGGACCTTCTGGCAAAGTACGATGAAGCCGATAAAATCCCGGAGTAGAAATTTATAGAAAAGGGGAAAAAAGAAAATGGAGAAATCTGTTTGGGAAAAAGGCATTGAATCCAGCCGCCAACAAAAGGATGAGTTTTTTAAAATGCATTTTCAATCGCCCCTGCCCCCTGAACAACGCCAGGAATTCAAAGGGCTTGACTACTATTCTCCCGATCGGAAATATCGCTTTGAGCTTGAGCTTCATGAACACAAAGTGAAAGAGAGATTAAAAATAAAAGATACCCAGGGCAATGAGCGGGATTTTTTCAGGTGGGGTGAATTCAGATTCAAGATTGGCGATAAAGATTGTAAGTTGCACGCTTACAAAAGTTTACCTGGAGAAGAGCGTTTATTTGTTCCTTTCCGGGATGCATCCAGCGGTAAAGAAACCTATGGAGCCGGCCGATATCTTGATTTTGAAGTCGGTAAAAGCCAGACCCCTGAAGGGAAATGGATAGTTGATTTTAACGAAGCTTACAATCCCTGGTGTGCCTATAACAAGAATTACGCTTGTCCTTTTACCCCTCCGGAGAACTGGCTTGAAGTAGAGATGCCTGCCGGAGAAAAGAATTACCCTTTTAAAAGTGAAGGGGCATAAATCTATCTGGTTTTTGGATTACAATGAAAAAAATAGTTATAAAAGGGATTATAGAGAACTCTCTATTAGATTGGGAAGGAAAGATTGTTTCTACCCTGTATGTTCCCCATTGCGATTTTCGCTGCCCTTACTGCCAGAATGCCGGGATGGTCCTTAATCCGGATCAATACGAAACTATCCCCTGGCAGACTATTAAGGATTTTCTTCTCAGGCAAAAGGGCTGGCTCGATGGGATATGTTTAACCGGCGGCGAGCCCTGTCTTTTTGATGATTTACCGGAATTCATCCGGAAAGTCCGCGATTTGGGCTTCATGGTCAAACTGGATACGAACGGCTCGTTTCCGGATATGCTTAAAAAAGTAATTGATGCCAACCTGCCGGACTATATTGCCATGGACATAAAAGCGCCTTTGGATTTTTCTCTTTATTCTAAATCGGCGGGATTTCAAAACGAAGAAATGTTAAAAGCGGTAAAAAAAAGTATCAAGCTGATAATGGAATCGAATATAGACTACGAATTCAGAACCACTGTGGTACCCACCTTGCATAGCGAAGAAGACATTAAAAGGATAGCTGCCTATATTCAGGGGGCCCCGAAATATGCTTTGCAGAATTTTGCTCCTGGGGGGGATTTATTAAATCCCAAGTTTAAAGAAATCAAACCTTACACTGAAGAAGAATTAGGCAGGATACAGGAAGCGGTTTCTTCTTACGTGGGCGAATGTATCGTCAGAGGCGTTTAGCCTTTATTAAAAAAGGAGCTGGATATGTGTCTTTCCAGGGTTTATTTAAGCAAAGGGGATGAAGAAGACCTTTTGCTGGAAGAGGTTTCCGGAATCAAGGATGAAAACGGAATTATTAAAGTGGATACGATTTTTGGCGAAGTCAAAAAGGTAAAAGGGCATTTTATCAAAGAGGTTAATTTTTTGGATAATCGTCTCATACTCGGCAAGAAGACCTGAATGAAGAATAATATCTCTGAGATTAAAAAATTGAAGGTTCTGTTATCCTATTGGATTCATCACAATAGAGAGCATATAGCTGATGAAGAAAAATGGTCTAAAGAATTTAAGCGGGCCGGGTTTACGGATTTATCCGCCGGATTAAAGAAAATAATCGAATTGTCGCAGAGAAAAAATAAGTGTATCGAAACTTTAATGAGCACACTGGAAAAAGGGCGGAAGGCAAGCGTAAAAAAAATATCCGTGAAAAATACGAAGGGGGGGCATATAAAAGTCGATTTCAAAAAGATAGGTATAATTCATACCCCTTATACCGATAATGCGCCCTATCAGCCGGTTGAGAAAGATACTGGAATTTTTTTTATTCTGCTTGATGATAACTATCTGGACGGTTTGAAAAAGCTGGATCGATTCCGTTATATCTATGTAGTTTATTACATCCACCGTTTGAAGAGAGGGGTTTCGATGAGTGTTTATCCTCCGTGGGCAAATGGCAGAAAAGTGGGTTTGTTTGCTTCGCGGGCGCCTTTAAGGCCCAATCCGATAGGATTAAGTGTCGTCAAGATAAAAAAAATCGTTAAGAACAAAATATTCACCTCAGGATTGGACGTATTCGACGGCACCCCTCTTTTGGATATTAAACCCTATCTTAAGGATTTGGATTCAAAAGCCGATGCTAATTACGGCTGGGTTGACCGGTCGGCGGATAAAGGCCATCTTCTTTTACACATTAAGGGGATTCCTCATGGTTATTGAAAAAGAAATTATAAGGCCTGATTTTTCTTCTTGTTGTTTTGATATAGCCGCGGGCGCCGTTTAGGGGTTTAAATGTGAATCCAGTGGCCCTGAATTTAATTTTAACCGGAACTCTGGCAAGCCTTCTGGCCGGTTTGGCTACCGGTGTCGGGGCTTTACCGGTGTTCTTTGTCAGGAAAATTTCCGATAGATTTCTCGATACTTCGCTTGGTTTTTCCGCCGGGGTGATGCTGGCGGCGACATCGTTCAGTTTAATTATTCCGGCCATTGAAATTGGCGGTATTTGGAAGACGGTTGCCGGCATTATACTGGGCGCTTTATTTCTTATTTATGCCGAGAAACTCATCCCGCATATGCATCGTGTAACCGGCATAAAGGGGCCCTCGACGACTTTAAGCCGGCTGTGGCTTTTTATTCTGGCCATAACCATTCATAATTTCCCTGAAGGGATGGCGGTTGGCGTAGGTTTTGGCGGCGGCGATATTAAGGCCGGGATAGGTCTATCCATTGGTATTGCTTTACAGAACATACCCGAAGGGTTAGCCGTAGCTCTTCCTTTATTAAGGGAGAAAAACACCCGGGCCAAGGCTTTTTTGATTGCTTTACTAACCGGTTTAATTGAGCCGATCGGCGGCTTTTTAGGTATTTCCGTTGTTTCTATAGGAAATTTCCTTCTTCCTTATGCTTTGGCTTTTGCCGCCGGAGCGATGCTTTTTGTCATCAGTGAAGAAATAATTCCTGAGACCCATTCCCGGGGCAATGACCGCCAGGCGACCATCGGGATAATTATCGGATTTATCATAATGATGGTTCTTGATACTATTTTTGGCTGATAAAAAATCTGGGCAAACACTGTTCTTTTTGAAAGAGGTAAAAAAATGACTGAAATAATTGTTTCTACCGGAAGAGGCGGGACCGGCAAAACTACCTTTGTGGCTTTAGCCGCCCGGTATTTGGAATCGCCTTTTCTTCTTATTGATCTTGACCCTGACCAGAATCTTTCGGACATGCTGGGCATAGATTTAACCGAGAAGTCGGTAATAACTGTTTCTGACGCTTTATATAATGTTATTGAAAAGCGAAAGAAAACCCCCGAATTCAGCTCCATCCCTTTAAACCAGCAGATGGAATATCTTATAAACAGTGATTGTCTTTATGAGGGTAAAGGTTTTGATTTACTTACCTTAGGTACCAAACTCATTCCGGGCTGCTATTGCGTTCCGGACGATTTACTCAAACAAAATATTCCCAGGCTTGCCCAGAACTACAAAAATGTGGTTGTGGATTCACCGGCCGGGGTAGAACATTTAAACAGAAAAGTGACCCGGGACATAGACAGGCTTTTCATCTTTCTGGATCCCTCGCTTAAATCGATAAAGCACATAAAAAGGGTGGAGGATGTCACCAGGGGTGTCGGCATCCGCTATAAAAATCTCTATATAGTTGGCAATCACGAATTCGATCCGGAGGCAGAGGATTCCTTGCGCCGGATTAATCGGCATTATATAGGCAAGGTGGCATACGACAAAAAATTAAAGGAATATAATTTAATCGGCCGTTCACTTTTGGAACTTCCTGACGATTCGCCGGCCTGTCTTTCTGTCCGGAGGATTCTAAAAACCGCCGGAAAGATTAAGGAAAATGTCTCATCCGGTAAATTTTAAAAGGCATGTAGTTGTTTCTTGTGCGGTAATGCGTCCCGAACTGGAACGATTAAGGGAGGATGGTTTTTTAAACCCTGCCAAAGTTTTATATACGTCTCCGGGGCTTCACGAAAATCCTCGTGAGCTTGAAAAACAGCTTAAAAGGCAGCTTAAAAATGCCAAAAGGCATTCGGAGAATATTATTGTCATATATGGAAAGAGATGTTATATTGACATCAGCAACCTTTTTCGGGATATTGATAAATTATTGCAGGAAGAAGGAGGCAATATTAAAAGGATAAACGCCGCTAATTGCATTGATATGCTTGCCAGTGCGGCTGAAAGAGAGCAGATAAGCGCGGGTAAGAGGATATATTGGCTTTCACCCGGGTGGGTGGAATATTGGAGACAAATTTTTAAAGATTGGGATATCGGCAAAGCCAATGAAACCTTTCCTCAAAATGATAAGGCCCTTATATTGGATTCTTTGGGGATATATGAAAAATATTCAGCCGATTCTCCCGAAAAAATACTGGAATTCGCTGATTGGATGAAACTGGGTGTAGAATCTTATAAAATCTCATTGGATAGATTAAAAGCTTTATTAACGGATGCAGTTAATTGAGGAACGCGTTATGCCGATATATACGTATCTTTGCAAAGACTGCGGGCAAAAATTTGACTTGCTGGTAGGTATGACTTCCGAAAAGACAGAATTGAAATGCGAAAAGTGTAAAAGCAAAAACATAGAAAAAGCGTTAAGTTCATTCAGCGTAGGGGATTCTGCCGGTTCAAGCGGTTCAAGCTGTCCGACGGGAACGTGTCCTACCTGTTTCTAAGGGGGGGGTGATTAAAATGCCGATTATGGAAATCAGCCTGGTCCCTCTGGGTACCGCCAGCGCCTCGGTCGGTGAATACGTAGCCGAAGCCTTAAAATCGCTGAAAAAAAGGAAGGGGATAAACTATCGTCTGACTTCCATGGGGACGATAGTGGAAGCGCCGTCTCTCAAGCAGCTATTGGATATTGCCGGCATAATGCATAAGGCAGTTTTGGCTAAGGGGGCAAAAAGGGTTGTCACCAGTATTAAGATAGATGACCGCAAGGATAAAAGACTGACCTCGAGCGGTAAAATAAAATCGGTAGAAAGGAAATTGAAAAGCTAAAATGGCAGATTTCAAAGAGATTAGTGAAGCCAGAAAGTTGTTGGGCTTGGACGAAAGCGCCACTTTAAAAGAGATAAAAAAGGCTTATCGTAAACTATCGCTTAAATACCACCCCGATAAGTGTCAAGAGGAAGATAAAAAAGAGTCTCAGGAGATGTTTAAAAGAATAAGTCATGCTAACGATATCCTGATGAGTTATTGCGCCGGTTATAATTATTCTTTTAAGGAAGAAGATGTCAAGAAAAACACCATGGGAGAAGAAATTTATAAACACATGAAGAGATTTTATGATGACTGGTAAAAAAGGCCCACGTTTATATTCCCGCTGGACTTGAGTTTTCTTTTTAAATCCCCTTTTTCTTCCGGGGATTTTTTTATTGAAATTTACAGGTTCTTTTGCTATTGTTAAGGTAAGACTTTAAAATTAGGAGTAAAGGGTGAAGACTCAAAGGTCAAAGGTAGCCATAATTGGCGCTGGCAATGTTGGCTCTTCGTTTGCTTTTAGTTTAATGCTCAGCGGTTTAGCCAGAGAGATTGTTATTATTGACCGGGATGAAGCCCGCGCCCGGGGGGAATGTATGGATTTAAATCACGGTGCCAGTTTTGTTCCCCCGGTAAACATTTATCCTTCCGGTTATGAAGGCTGCCGGGATGCTGATATTGTAGTTATCACTGCCGGAGCCAAACAAAAGCCCGGGCAAACTAGAATTGCCTTAGTTCAGACAAACACTGAGATTTTCAAGGATATCATCCCCGGGGTAGTTAAATATGCCAAAGATTCCATATTACTGGTTGTTTCCAATCCCATGGATATACTTACCTATTTAACCTTAAAGATTTCCGGCCTTCCTTCCGGGAGAGTCATTGGTTCGGGTACGGTGTTAGACACCTCTAGGTTAAGATATTTAATAAGCGAGCATTGTCACGTTGACGCCCGCAACATTCACGCCTATATTATAGGCGAACATGGTGATACGGAGGTTCCTGTTTGGAGTCATGCTAATATTGGGGGAGTGGTATTGGCTAAATACTGCCCTGTTTGCAATGCTAATTGCGATTATAAAAAAGAGCTGGATGGAATTTTTGAAGAGGTAAAGAACTCAGCCTACAAGATTATTGAGACAAAGGGAGCCACTTACTATGCTATTGCTTTAGCTTTAGTAAAGATTGTTGGGGCAATCTTAAGGGATGAAAATTCGGTTCTACCCATTTCTACTTTAATAGATGGTTATTACGGGGTAGAGGATATTTGTTTAAGTCTTCCTTCCATGGTAAACCGCAGTGGTGTAGAGAGAATTTTAAAGCTTGAGCTTTCCGCGGATGAAGAAAAGAAGTTTCGGCGTTCCGCCGAGACCTTAAAAGGGATAATAAAGCAGATAAAGCTTTAAGGAGGTACTCTCATATGGCAGTGGAAAAAGTTGGCGAAAAATATAGGTGCAATGTATGCGGCAATGAAGTTACCGTGACTAATGTCGGCGGTGGTGAGCTTGTCTGCTGCGGCCAGCCGATGGAAAAGATAGAGGGATAAGTTATAGATGAAACGTTTATTCAACTGGCAGGTTATCCTGGGTTTGCTTCTCGTCGCTCTTTCCGCCCTGGTTTATTTGATCCACTATTTTATTTTCCGGGACGCCCATCATATTTTTATCTATCTCATTGGTGACATTGCCTTTGTTTTCTTTGAGGTTTTATTAGTCACCTTAGTTTTACACCAGCTTCTTCATTTTCGCGAGAAAAAGGCGCTTTTAAACAAATTAAACATGGTAATCGGCGCTTTTTTCAGCGAGGTAGGCGAGGGATTACTCAAGGCCTTTTCTATTTTTGACAAAGAGGCTTTCAAGATTACCCGCAAGCTGGTTATAACCGACGGCTGGTCTGAGCGGGAATTTTTAAAAATCAGAAAAAGCGTTAAAAGCCATCCCTATGAAATTGACTCAAAGAGAGGCGATTTGGAGCAAATCAGAGATTTCTTAAAAGAAAAAAGGCAGTTCCTCCTTAATCTTTTGGAAAACCCCAATCTTTTAGAACACGAATCATTTACCAATCTTCTTTGGGCGGTATTTCATTTAACTGAGGAGCTTATTCACCGAAGAAAGCTCATTGACTTACCGGAGGCTGATTACGAGCATCTCTCCGGAGACATAAAAAGGGTTTATCATCTTTTAATTGCCGAGTGGCTCAATTACATGAAGCATTTAAAATCGAATTATCCTTATCTTTTTTCCCTGGCGATGAGGACCAATCCTTTTGATAAAAATGCTTCGGTAGAACTCTCCTAGTTTCCCTCCGTCTTACTTTAGTCTCATCTAAATAACCTTGCACTTTTCCCTCAACCGATATAAAATGTATAGATAAGAAAGCAGCTTTTCTATTTGCCATGAAAAAAAACTCAAGAGAATACCATATTGGCAAAGAAGACATAGACAGTTTAATCAGGGAGCTTGCCTGCCGCTGCGGTGCGCTTGATACTGAGGAGTTTTTATGTGAGATTATCACCACCGCCGTTAAACTGGGCATGGAATCAAGCGACCGGGGCGATTTGAAGCTGGTAAATAATGCCCTGAAGGAACTGCGCTATTCCTTTAAAATATTTTCTCCTTATCGTGATGTAAAAAAGGTAATAATTTTCGGCTCGGCCAGGGCTAATAGTACTTCAGCCGAGTACAAAATGGCTGAAGAATTCACCCGCAAGCTCACCTCCCGGGGTTACATGATTGTCACTGGTGGTGGTTCCGGGGTAATGGAGGCTGGCAACAAAGGGGCAAAGAAGGGCAAAGAGTTTGCCCTGAACATTCGTCTTCCTTTTGAACAAAGGCCCAATCCTTATATAGACGAAAAAGACAAGATAATTAACTTCAAATATTTTTTTACCAGGAAGCTCATTTTTATTAAAGAAACCGACGCTACCGCTCTTTTCCCCGGGGGATTTGGCACTCATGACGAAGGATTCGAAATGCTCACCTTGATTCAAACCGGCAAATCCAGGCCCCGGCCGATAGTTTTGATGGAGCCCAAAGGCTCCGCTTACTGGGCGGCCTGGGAACGGTTTTTAAATAAGCATCTTCTTAAAAATGGTTTTATTAAAAAGGAAGATTTCAATCTTTTTCATCTGGCAAAGACTGTTGATGAAGCCGTTAAATATATAGAGGATTTCTACCGGGTATACCACTCGATAAGATATGTTTCCGGCCTGACCGTCTTAAGGCTGAATAGGCAGATTTCCCCAAGAACCCTGAAATTTATAAATAAAAAATTTAAAGATATTTTAACCGGAGGCGAGATTAAGATTTCTCCGCCCGCCGCTCAGGAAATGCAAAACGGGGAATATTTGAATCTTCCCCGGCTGGCCATGAGTTTCAATATGCGTGATTACGGCCGTCTCTGTGAGCTGATTCGGGTAATTAACCGCGATTAAAGGCCGGGTTTAATTTTGGGATCTTTATAAATTATGAAAAAAGGAATCGTCTTAAAACCTATCGGTATAATTCATACGCCTTATGAAAATCCCAAAGGGATGCCTATTCAAGGAACCTTCGATAAAAATATTACCGGCCGCATTGAACTTTTCCCGGGATATAAACAAGGCTTAAAGGATATTGAAGGATTTTCCCATCTTATTTTGATTTATCATTTTAACCGTACCAGGGATGAAAGACTCATCAGCCGGCCTTTTCTTGAACACACTCCACACGGCATATTTGCCATCAGGAGTCCTCATCGTCCCAATCAGATCGGATTTTCCATTGTCAAACTTGAAAAGGTTCTGGATAATGTTATTACCTTTTCGGAGGTTGATATATTGGACGGCACTTTTTTAATCGATATCAAACCCTATGTTTCCCATTTTGATTCCAGAGAGGATGTAAAAAACGGCTGGCTTGACAGGCATTTCGAAGATACCCATATACCCAGAGGAACGAGATTAAAGTAAAGAAACTTTTTTTCCCTTATGAATAAAGAAAATTCGTTGACGACCAGGCGCATTCCTGCCCTCCTCGCTTATTTTGCCGTCCCTTCCATATTAAGTCTCGTTTTGCACGCCTTTTATCATATTGTCGACCGGATATTTATCGGCCGCGGCGTCGGTTCGTTAGGTCTGGCCGGTGTTACCCTTTGTTTTCCCGTCATTTTACTCTTTTTTGGCGTCTGTATGTTATTTTCAAGCGGGGCCTCTTCCCTGATATCCATTTATCTGGGCAAAGACCGGAAAGATAGGGCCGAAAAGGTTCTGGGAAGCACCATTACCGTTATTACCGTTCTCGGATTTATCGTCGCTTTATGCGGCCAACTTTACTATAAGCGTATTCTGGGCATATTTAACATCCCTCCGGAAACCCTGCCATACGCCGCGGGCTATTTAAGAATCATCCTTTCAGGCGCTCCTCTTTTTTTCTATGGATTTACTTTAACCTTTGTCATTCGCGCCGAGGGCAATCCCATATACGCGACTATAATCCTTATTACCGGAACCTTAATTAATTTAATCCTTGACCCGGTTTTTATTTTCATCTTTTCTCTGGGGGTAAAAGGGGCGGCCTTGGCCACCATCATTTCCGAGGGGACCGTTGCCCTTCTGGGGCTTCTTTATATGACCAGAAAACAGGGCCTTGTCCATATTCGAAGAAGCAATTTAAGATTAAGCTTTCCCGTTCTTAAAAAGGTTGTCTTTCTCGGTATTTCCACCGCTCTTATGAGTATGGCCTCCAGCATTCAGTGTTTCTTTTTGAATGACCGCCTGGTTTTTTATGGCGGCAGCTTAGCCGTTGCCGTTATGGGCATAATTTTTCCCATATCTTCTATATTGCGCCTTTTTACTTTCGGCATGGCCGCCGGGATGCAGCCGATTATCGGCTATAATTATGGTGCCGGCCGGAGCAGACGGGTAAGAGACACTTTTTACTACGCCTGCAAAGTTAGCTTTTTAATTATATCTTTGTTTGTTGTCTTGATATTGCTTTTTGCCGATAAGATTGTTGCCCTTTTTGCCAAAGATAATCCCCAGCTTGTTTTACTTGGCGCTCGGGCTATCCGTATCTTTCTTTCGATGATGCCTTTTGGCATCATTAACGTTTTAGGGGCCCGTTATTTTCAGGCCATCGGCAAAGGGGGCAAAGCGATTATTATCGGTCTTTCCGGCCAACTCTTGATTTTTATCCCCGTGCTTATCCTTCTTTCGTCTATCTACGAATTAAACGGGGTTTGGTTCAGCAACCCGGCCACAAATCTTCTTGCCCTGGGGGTTACGATTTTCTTTCTTATAAAAGAGATGCGGCGTTTATCTTTCAAAGCGGCCATGAAATAAAGGTTTCCCTTTTTTTCGAATCCCCTCATTACTGTAGATGGCATTTACAACCTGGCCTGTATTTTTACTAAGGAAGGGGATAAAGACAGGGCTTCAGGCTATTTAGAGGAGGCGATTAGGCAAGGTATTTCCAGGGAGCATGCCCGGACCGACCCTGATTTAGAGTCGCTTAGGGAAGACTCGCGTTTTATCGAACTTATAAAATAGTTCCGGGGGCCCCGAAGGGCCAAGAGGGGTTTTACCGCCCCGGCAAATTTTTTTACCACCTGAATCCGAGGCCGGCGACAATAGATATCTTTCCCCCCTCTATTAATTCCTCAAGGAAGGCCTCGCCGGAGTCTCCCATGATTTTTCGGGATAGTTTAATACTTATATCCAGATTTTCGTCCTTTTTATTTTTCAATTTAAATTCCAGCTTATGTTTATCATCCAGCCTACAATCGGCTCCAAAGACGAGCCCCCGGTATCTTCCTGATTCAAAGGGCATCTCAAAGATTAATCCCAGATTTTTATTTACCTTCCATTCTCCGAGGAGAGTAATTTCTTTTTTCCGGGGGACTGCCCCTATGCCCACTTTATATTTAAGTCCCTTTTTTGCCGCCTTTCCCAGGCTTACTTCGAAATCGAACTGCGAATTTATCTTTTTATTCAGGCAATAGATAATCCGGTGTTTTCCGGCGATATCCCACCGGCCCTTAAAGGTCAGGGTCCGGGTCAACTTTCTTTTTCTTACAAGGCGGGTTTTTTCGTAGGTGTATACAATTTCATTTTTTTTATTTACTTCCCAGCTTCCTTTAAGGGTAAGAATATCGGTTTTCCCTTTTTCCCTTTTTGCCCTAAAGCTCAAGCGGTTATATTTATCCGCCTGCCATCTTCCTTCCAGTTTCAGGATATAGATGCGGTAGTTTCCTTCCGAATCTTTGCTGGCCGCAGAAAAGATTAATCTGTTTGCTTTGGCATCCAGGAGCTGTGTTTGTATGACCAGTTTATTCCCGGCGATTTGGTTACCCCATTTATTCAACGTTAATATAAGGTTATGATTTTTATCCAGTGACCATCTGCCTTTAAGCTTGATGTTTTGGGGGATGGAGGAAAGGGGGGATTTCTTGACATGGAAGCTGATGCGGTTTTTTTTATCGATTTTGAATTTCCCGTCCAGGACATATCTAAAATATGGAAATTTTGATTCTTTCGTTTCTTTTTTATATATCAGGCGGTTATGGGGGTCTATCTCCAGCTTTATTTTTTCTTTACTATCCATTTTATTTATTATATCACACTCTCCCTGCCGGCCAAAACTAAATCCCCGCCTAAATAATCTTGCGGTTTTTCTCTTTCCGCTGTACAATATATTTCTGTAAAAAGGCACACACTATGCTTCCCAATATTTTTTACACCGGGTTTCTGTATTAGCCGTTCCGTATTCGGCTTTAAGCTTTCCGGCTTTTAAATTTTAGGCTGGTGACGTTTCAAAAAAAGGCGGGTATATGTTTAAGCTGGTAATAAGCATACTAATATGTCAGTTTGCTGGAATTATCGGGGGATTATTTACGCGATATTCTATTCCGGTATGGTATGAAAGTCTTAAGAAACCCTTTTTTATTCCGCCTAACTGGTTATTTGGGCCCGTCTGGGCAGTTTTATATACTATGATGGGCATTGCCGTATACACTATCTGGCGCAAAGGATTACGGACGGACGGTATCAAATCGGCTCTCGAAATTTTTATTTTCCAATTAATTTTAAACAGTTTATGGCCGGTAGTTTTTTTCGGAGGCAGATCGATTGCCGGCGGCATGATTATTATTGTGTTTTTATGGCTGGCTATAGTCTGGACTATGCGCGTCTTTTTTAATCTTTCGAAAACGGCGTTTTTACTGCTTGTGCCGTATATTTTATGGGTAAGTTTCGCGCTTGTGCTTAATTTATCATTTGTCATATTAAACTAACAGGGTATGCAATGAGACCTATATTTATATTGATTATTGTTATGTTTATCGCCGGGTGCTCTCACATTATTTACGAACAAGAGAAAGACGCGACAGGCCTTTCGGATTCCGGGAGTAAAACAGAGTTCCAGTTACGCGGACCCAAAGCGGTAATAAAACACAGTTTTTAAGTCACTTTGTTATGAAGCAGAAAAAAATTGGCA
>CAZDME010000035.1:0-14322 GCA_964506785.1 uncultured bacterium
TAGTATTAATCTTAGGAGTGTTTGTTTTTACCGGAATGGGCGGTGCTTGGGCGGAAGAGACACAGTTGAGAGGTAGACTCGAGATTAATCTTACTGCTGGCGGAGGAGGGTCAGGGAGTCTGATGGGTAGCCCTTCTTGTTATCTCAGGACAGAGGATGGTGTGTATTTGTTGAAAGACTCAAGCGAGCTTGCAGCACTATACCCGGGAGATTTTAGTGATTTAAATGGTCAGACAGCCTTTCTTACTGGTACAATTGCTCCTATTTCCGCCAATTCAGGCTGTGACGGGTACTTAAATAATGTGAGTGTTCTACAAAGACTTGGTGATGTTGCCCCTCTGGGTAATCCTGATGGTCAGATTACCGTTGGTGATGCTCTGGTGGCCCAGAGGATAGCTCTTGGATTGGAAAAATACGATCCGGCGGCCGATATTAATGCTAACAAAGTAGTTAATGTAGGAGAAGTAAAAGAGATTCTTAAATGTGGGATAGGTCTCCAGACACCGCAAAATCTTGCTAACTATGAAGAACCAAGTGTTACCTATGGTGCTTCCCAGATGGTAACGGCCCCCTTGGTTTCACCTGAACAAGAGGCAGGTGTGCAAGGTCTATTAGAGAAAGCCTTGAAAGCAGGACGAACCTCTGACCAAGCAATGACTTTTGTGGAGAATTATGTGCAGGCCCAAGAGGAGTCAGATGGAGTAACTTTTGTGAAAGACGGAGAAGAATACAGGGCCCACTTTAACGATAAGGCAGGGGCAATAGTAGCAGAAAAGGTTGTTTCGGAGGAAGTAAATAAACAACAGGGAGAAGCCCGGATTACCAATTTAACCCGGTGGGATGAAGATGGGAAGCTGATAGAAGGAGCCCAGATTAAAAATTTAAGCGTGGATGAAGAAAGGAACCCGGCGGAAGAAGGCCGGATTATCGCAATGACCATAACAGACGAGACGAAAAAAGCAGTCAGTGAGGATGCAGAACGAGAAGAGCCAGGCTGGAATCCAAATTACTGGGTGGAACGGCGTGTAGAAGGTTTACAGAAAATGATTCAAAAACTGAAAGGAAAGGTAACTGAAGAACAGGAAAACTCGCAAGGAGAAGCCCGGATTACCAATTTAACCCGGTGGGATGAAGAGGGAAATTTGATAGAAGGAGCCCAGATTAAAAATTTAACCGTATGGAATGAAGAGGAGCAACTGGTGGATGTCCCGAAGGGGGAACGAAAAGTTCAACCTATTGCTGCGCAGTTCGGTTCTGTTATTAGGTCTCAGACAAAAGAAGACGGCAAAAAAGGTGTAAACAGGGCCGTTTTGCCTAGTAAAAATGTCAAGCCGACCCTCCGAACTTTTACAGACTATGGTCAGGTAAAGGCAAAAAGAAGTGTTCAGCGTCCTCTTTCCCAAAAACGATACGGTATCGGTAGAGACCCATTGCCAAAAGAGAAAATGGTGGAGCGGAAAGTTAAACCTGTTACTACGCAGTTCGGTTCTGTTATTAGGTCTCAGACAAAAGAAGAGGGCAAAAAAGGTGTAAACAGGGCCGTTTTGCCTAGTAAAAATGTCAAGCCGACCCTCCGAACGTTTACACACTATTTTGGGAAGTAGAATCTATAAAGGAAGAGGGTAATAGTAGAAAAAGAGAGAAGGTAACGGAAAAGACAGGTGTTGTTATTACCCTGACAGTGTTTTCTCTGCTGCTATTCGGGATGTTATGTTTTTGCTAACGATTAGGTAGCTGAAATTTCAAAAAAAGAGACTTGAAAAACTCCGCCGATCGGCGGGTTTTTTTATTTAGAGGATACCCCGATAACTTGCACCTCAAAGGGGCAAGGATTCTTATTCACCAAACGGTTCTTGCCCGGCTGTATTTCTGTTTCATGGTTTTAAGATGGTAGTTTAAAAATTATTTTTCAATCAGGAACCATCAGCCGCTTTAGCTCATCGCTCTTAGCTCATCGCTCTTAGCTTTTTTACATTACACCTAACACATCACACGTTACACAATTACCATGCTTGTCTGCCTCCTCTTTTGGCGGAAGCCATTTACCATCAGCCATTAGCTATCAGCCATGAGCCATCAGCCAAAAGCTATGCGCTAAAGGGTGGTGCGGGATTTTATTGACTTCTCTTTTTTTTTATGGGATAATGACCCGTTAGAAATTTCCACAAAAGGAGAAAGAAAAGAATTATGGTTGAAAAACAAAAAGAAAAAATTATTCCGGTAAACATTGAAGATGAAATGCAGAAGTCATACCTCGATTACGCCATGAGCGTAATTGTTGGCAGGGCGCTCCCCGATGTACGTGATGGCTTAAAACCCGTCCACCGCAGGATTCTTTACGCTATGTATGATATGGGGATGTTTCACAATAAGCCTTATAAAAAATCCGCCCGCATCGTCGGCGATTGCCTTGGGAAATACCATCCGCATGGAGACGCAGCCGTTTATGATACCATGGTGCGCTTAGTTCAGGAGTTTGCCTCTCGTTATCCGCTGGTTGACGGGCAGGGGAACTGGGGCTCTATTGACGGCGATGCCGCCGCGGCCATGCGTTATACCGAGGCAAGGCTGGCATCTTTAAGCGAAGAGATGCTGCGTGATATCGAGAAAGAAACGGTTGATTTTATGCTAAATTTCGACGAATCGTTAAAGGAGCCGGTGGTTTTACCTTGCAGCTTTCCTAACCTTTTGGTTAACGGCTCTTCGGGTATTGCCGTGGGTATGGCCTGTAATATTCCGCCGCATAATTTAAGCGAGGTGATTGATGGCCTGGTTTATCTCATTGAAAACCCCGCGGCCAAAGTTGAGGAGTTAATGCTTCATGTCCCTGGGCCGGATTTTCCTACGGGAGCCTTTATCTTAGGTAATCAGGCGATTAAAACCGCTTATCGAACCGGACGGGGAATTATTAAACTCAGGGCGCGGGCGAATATTGAAAAAATAAAAGGGGGAAAAGAAAGCATTGTTATTACTGAGATCCCTTTTCAAGTCAATAAAGCGTCCTTAATTGAATCTATTGCCGGCCTTATTCGGGCCGGAAGGGTTGAGGGAATTAATAATCTTCGGGATGAATCAGATAAAGACGGAATACGGATTGTTGTTGAATTGAAACGGGACGCTGAGGCGCAGATAGCTCTGAATCAGCTGTATAAACACACCCAATTGCAAAGCACTTTTGGCATAATACTACTTGCTCTGGTGCATGGGCAGCCCCGGGTTTTGAATCTTTCCCAGATGATGCAGCATTTTCTGGATCATCGCCGGATGGTCTTAGTCAGGCGCAGTCAATTTGAACTGCAAGTCGCAGAAAAACGAGCCCATATTCTGGAGGGATTAAAGATTGCTCTGAAAAATCTTGATGCGGTAATTAAAACCATTCGCGGCGCTTCCAGTCCTGAGGATGCCCGGGGAAAGTTAATGATTAATTTTAAATTGAGCCTGATTCAGACCCAGGCGATACTCGATATGCGCCTGCAGCGTTTGACCAGGTTGGAACGGGATAAAATTGATGCCGAATACCTGGAAGTGATTAAAAATATTGAGCGGCTCCAGGCGATTCTAGGCAGCGAAAAGAAGGTTTGGGAACTGATTAAAGAGGAACTGCTGGGGATTAAGAAAAAATATGGTGATTCCCGGCGGACACAAATTGTCGAAGAGGAAGAAGAATTAGCCCTGGAGGATTTAATTGCCGAGGAAGATATGGTTATTACCATGAGCCACACCGGATACATTAAGCGGCTTCCGGTCAGCACTTACCGAAGGCAGGCCCGGGGTGGAAAAGGAGTTACCGGGGCCGGGACCAAAGGGGAGGATTTCATTGAACATTTCTTTATTGCCTCCACCCATGACTATATTCTCTTTTTCACCGGCGGCGGCCGGGTTTATTGGGTTAAGGTTTACGAAATTCCTCAGGCCGGGCGGCTTTCCAAAGGCAAGGCAATCGTCAATCTTCTCAATATAGGAAGCCAGGAAAGTATTTCGGCGACTATCCCTGTGCGTAAGTTTGACAGTCAGCATTTTTTGGTTATGGCTACCGAAAAAGGGATTATCAAAAAAACTAATTTAGAAGCCTATGGCCACCCGCGCAAAGGCGGGATTGCCGCCATAAAAATAGATTCGGGAGACAAAGTAGTCAATGTAATTTTAACCAACGGCAAAGAGCAAATTCTTCTGGCCACCCGCCAAGGGAAAGCTATTCGTTTTTCCGAAAAAGATGTTCGGGCCATTTCCAGGACAGCCCGGGGAGTAAAAGGAATAAAATTGGGAAAAGACGATAAAGTGGTCGGGATGAAAATTGCCCGGGAAGAGGCGTCTCTTCTTACGGTAACCAACCGCGGCTATGGAAAAAGGAGTAAATTTGGAGATTATCGCCTGCAGAGCCGGGGAGGCAGCGGGGTGATTAATATTAAGGCTATTGAGCGTAAAGGGTTTGTCATTGGTGTCGAATCGGTTCAAAATGAAGATGAGGTGATGATTATTTCCAGCCACGGGATGATTATCCGTATCCCCATCAAAGCGATTCGGGTTATGGGCCGCAGCACCCAGGGGGTGCGGCTCATTAGTTTAAAAGCAGATGACCAGGTCAGGGCGATTGCTCCGGTAGTTAGTGAGGAAAAAAGCATCAATGCCGAGTTATGAAATTATTTCTCATACGGCTGATATTGGCCTGCGTGTTTTTGGCCGGGATTTAGCGGAGTTTTTTTCTAATGCGGCCGATGGAATGTTTCATCTGATGGTTGAAAATGTAAAAGGGGTGAAACACCGGGAGACAGTTGAGGTGAATCTCTCCGGTTTAAGCCAGGAGGAGCTCTTAGTTAGCTGGTTAAGCGAACTTCTTTATAAGCTGACGGAGAAACACTGGCTGGGGATAGAAACGGAAATTTTTTCTCTTGAGAAAAAAGGGGATAAGTTTTTTTTGCGGGCCAAAGTTCAAGGGCAAAAGATTGATTATACAAAAACCCCGCCCAAGAGAGAAATTAAAGCAGTTACCTACCACAACTTAGCCATAAAAAAAGTAGAAAGCGGCTATTCAACCGAGATTATTTTCGATGTCTAAACACCCAAAATCTTCACACTTCGTAAGTGTGATAATTTGAGTGTAAGGAGGGTTGGGTGAAAAGGGTATTTTTAATTGTTACGGTCATGGTCTTAGGGTTCATAATAGCCTCGGACGGACGAGCCCAAGAGAAATCCCAGGAGATAGGCCTAACCGTTTATAATCAGAATTCAGCTCTGGTTAAAGACAGCCGGGTGATACTTTTCAAAAAAGGATTAAACCTGATTACTTTAGAAGAGGTGGCTGTTCTTATTGACCCCGCCAGCGTTCATTTCAAGACCCTTGGCGCTCCGGAGGCCTTTTCTGTGCGGGAGCAAAAATATGAATATGACCTCTTAGACGGGAACAAACTTCTGCAAAGATATATCGACCAGAAAATCCGGGTGCAGACTAAAGACGGGAAAACCTATGAAGGGTTTCTTTTAAGCTTTGATGAGGGACAGATTATTCTGGGTGGTGATAAGAAAACCGGGCCTTTTAATCTTATTCAGCGGGATGAAAATATTCAAACGATTCTTTTTCCGGTGCTTCCGGAAGGTTTAATTACTAAACCAACCCTGGCCTGGGAGATAATGGCGAAGCAGCCCGGAGAACAAATTGTTGAAGTTTCTTATTTCACCCAGGGGGTTAACTGGGAGGCGGATTATGTGGCTGTAGTAAATGAGGATGATACCAAACTGGATTTATCCGGCTGGGTGAGTATTGATAACCGCAGTGGGAAAGCATACAAAAACGCCAGACTTAAATTAGTCGCCGGGGAAATACACCTGGCCAAAGAGAGGCCTCTTCTAGCCTTCAGGAGGGAGCTTAAGGAGGCAATGGTAGACGAAGAAGGTTTTAAGGAAGCGCCTTTTTTTGAATATCATTTGTATACTTTGCCGCGCCTAATTACCCTCAAGGATAATCAAACCAAGCAAATTACTCTTTTATCAGCGACAGATACAGCGGTGAAAAAACTTTATGTGTTTGATGTTTCTAATCCCTATGGATGGCTCATTGCCGGAAGCAGGAAAAAGATAAATGTCAACTTAGAGCTGGAGAATAAAAAAGAACTTGGCCTGGGTATGTCTCTGCCCAAAGGAAAGGTGCGGGTTTATAAAGCAGACCAGGAAGGGAGCCTCCAGTTGATCGGCGAGGATTTAATCGAGCATACCCCCACGAATGAAAGCATCCGCCTCTATGTAGGTGATGCTTTTGACCTGGTCGGAGAAAGGAGGCACTTAAAGACAGAGCGGGTCAGTCAGCGGATGCAGGACGATACTTATGAAATCAAACTGCGCAACCATAAACAAAGTGATGTAGGTATTATTGTTGTCGAACATATTCCCCGGGGGCGAGAATGGCGGATAACCAAAACTTCGCATGATTACCTCAAGAAAGATGCTTACACCATAGAATTTAAAGTGGATGTTGGTAAGGGGCATGAGACGATAATTACCTATACAGTGAGAAGCCGCTGGTAAAAAAACAACCAATAGCCGCAACACCAGAGAACATATTGTTAGTTTACAGGCTACAAAGCTTGTTAGGGCCGTGAGGGGGATATATGGCTGACGGCTGGCAGGGGAAATTAGAGAGAATAGACGATTACCGTTGGAGAATACCGCAGGATTATAAGCCGGGGATGCGTGTCCCCGGCCTTATTTATGCCGACGAGAAATTGCTGGGAAAAATTCTCCAGGATAAAAGTCCGGAGCAGGTGGCTAATGTTGCCTGCCTTCCCGGAATTGTTAAGGCCTCAATGGCCATGCCCGATATGCACTGGGGCTATGGTTTTTGCATCGGCGGAGTGGCCGCTTTTCGTCTCGCCGACGGTATCATTTCACCCGGCGGAGTCGGGTATGACATAAATTGCGGCGTCAGGTTAGTCAAAACCAATCTATTCAAGGATGAAGTCAGGGCTAAATTGAAGATGCTCGTCGAAGGGCTCTTTTATCAGATTCCTGCCGGCGTTGGTTCTGAGGGGCGGATAAGACTTTCTCCTCAAGAAGAAGAGGATGTAATGGTTAAAGGCTCGGCCTGGGCGGTTTCTCGAGGCTATGGCTGGAAGGAAGATTTAGAAGCTACGGAGGATGAAGGTTTCATCCCCGGGGCCGATCCCGGCAGGGTCAGCGCCCGGGCTAAAGAAAGAGGAGCAAGCCAGCAGGGGACTTTGGGGTCCGGCAACCATTTTTTAGAAATTCAGTTCGTGGAAGAAATTTTTGATGAGGAGTTAGCTTCTATCTTTGATTTACAAAAGGGGCAGGTTACTTTTATGATTCACTGCGGTTCCCGCGGTTTTGGGCATCAAATCTGTGATGACTATCTCCACCGGATGATGTCCGCGGCCAATAAATACGGCCTTAATCTTCCCGACCGTCAATTAGCCTGTGCCCCGGTAAATTCTAAAGAAGGGGAGGATTACCTGGCGGCTATGGCCTGTGCCGCCAATTACGCCTGGGCTAACCGGCAATGTATTATGCATTGGTCCCGGGGGGTATTTGAGCAAGTATTTAAACGGGCCGCCCGGGATTTAGGGCTGGAATTAATTTATGATGTCTGCCATAATATAGCTAAGGTTGAAGAGCACCTTGTTGATGGGGAAAAAATGAAGCTGTGTATCCATCGTAAAGGTGCCACCCGCGCCTTTGGACCGAATCATCCTCTGGTTCCCGAGAAATATCGGAGCATTGGCCAGCCGGTAATTATTCCCGGAGATATGGGCCGGGCGTCCTATCTTTTAGCCGGAACGGAAGGGGCGATGAAGGAAACGTTTGGCTCAACCTGCCACGGTGCCGGCAGGTTAATGAGCCGAAAGGAGGCTACCCGTAAATTTCCCGTAGCCGATTTAGACAGGGAACTTTCCAATCGCCGGGTTATGGTCCGGGCGAAATCACGCCGGACTTTATCTGAAGAAGCTCCGGGGGCTTATAAAAATGTCAATGATGTCATTAATGTCGTCACCCAGGTGGGGATTTCAAAGAAAGTGGCCAAGATGAAACCGATGGGAGTGATTAAAGGATAGCTATAGAGTAGCGTGTAGCGTATAGGGAATCGCATATAGGGGAAAAAACAGCGAAAATAGCGTATAGGAAATGGTGAAGACAGGAAGCTTTAAAGACTTAATTGTCTGGCAGAAAGCTTATAAGTTAGTGTTAGAAACGTATAAAGCGACTAGAGATTTTCCCAAACATGAGGTTTATGGGTTATCACAGCCAACGAGAAGAGCCGCAGTTTCTATTCCTTCAAACATAGCCGAGGGTTATAGCCGGAGGAACAAGGGAGAATATATACATTTTTTATCTTTAGCATATAGTTCTTTAGCAGAGTTGGAGACTCAATATTTATTATCAAAAGATTTAAAATATTTAAAAAAGAATGATATCGTCAAAGGTTTATTGGGGGAAATCGGGAGAATATTGTATCGTCTAATGCATCCTATACGCTAAGCGCTATCCGCTATACGCTAAAGGAGAAATTATGCTTGATTTGAAATTTATCCGGGAGAATGTCGAAAAGGTTAAGCAGGCAATTAAAGATAAGAAGGAAAAGGTGAATTTAGATGAGATTTTGAAGTTAGATGAAGAACGGCGCAAAATAATCAGCCAGGCGGAGAAATTAAGAAACGAGAAAAACGTTGCTTCCCGGGAAATTGGCCGGATGATGCAGAAGAAAGCCAGGCCGCAGGCGAAAATAGCCGAGATGAAAAAGCTGGCTGAAAAAATTAAATCTTTAAATGATAAATTAGTGAAAAATGAAAATAAATTGAAGGCCTTGCTTTTAACCGTTCCCAATGTTCCTCATTCCTCGGTGCCCGTTGGCCCCGGGGCCGATGCTAACAAAGTAGTCAAAAGCTGGGGGGAGCCCCGCCGGTTTGATTTTAAACCAGTGACCCATCTAAACTTAACTGATTCTTTAGGGATTATTGATTTTGCCCGGGGAACGAAGATTACCGGGCGGGCATTTCCCCTTTATATAGGGGCAGGGGCCACCTTAGAGCGGGCGCTGATAAATTTTATGTTGGATTTACATACCCAAAAGCATGGGTATACCGAGGTTTTTCCTCCCTATATTGTTAATCGGGAGAGTATGATTAATACCGGCCAGCTTCCAAAGTTAGAGGATGATATGTACCGCCTCCATCGGGATGACTATTTTCTTATTCCGACCGCCGAGGTGCCGCTGACCAATATTCACCGGGATGAAATTCTTGAAGAAGATACTTTGCCGCGTTACTATACGGCTTATACGGCTTGTTTCCGCCGGGAGGCCGGTTCTTACGGGAAAAATACGGTCGGGCTTACCCGAGTGCACCAGTTTAACAAAGTTGAATTGGTTAAATTTGTTAAACCAGAAAATTCGTATGAGGAATTGGAAAAACTTTTAGCCGATGCCGAGGAAATTATCCAGCTTTTAGAACTGCCTTACCGCGTTTCTTTATTATCGACCGGAGATTTAAGTTTTGCCGGAACAAAATGTTATGATATTGAGGTTTGGGCTCCGGGGCTGGAGAGGTATTTAGAAATTTCTTCCTGCAGTAACTTTGAGGATTTTCAATCCCGCCGGGCAAACATAAAATTTAGACGGGCAACGGCCGACGGGCAGCGGAAAACGGAATATGTTCATACCCTCAATGGCTCGGGTGTCGCTCTGGCCCGCACGGTGATTGCCCTGATAGAGCAGTATCAAAATAAAGACGGTTCTATAAACATTCCCGAAATCCTCAGGCCCTATATGGGTGGGTTGGGGAAGATTGGAAAAAGATAGAGAAAGCGAAAGTTTATTAAAGATTTTTCGCCCAAAAAGGGTGGGCTCAAAACCCAAAAATTTATAAAGAAAATTTTTGGAGGAGTGGCTGAGTGGCTTAAAGCGGCGGTCTTGAAAACCGTTATCCTGCAAAGGATCAGGGGTTCAAATCCTCTCTCCTCCGCCAATTTATTGTTTGAAATCGCTTTTGTAAGTAGCTTTGTAGCAGGGGACAAGGGCATGCCCTTTTTTTGAGAGAAAGCGGGAAGTTTCGCGGGTATAATTGCTTACAGGAAAATGGGTTAAACAGGGAAGGAGTCTTGCCTGTAGATTACTTTCTTAATTATCGGCCGTAATTTTTTAAATACCTCAAGATACTCTATTCTTTCCAGGCGAAGCTTACGGCAAAGTTTTTCCCGCTCATCTGCGGAGTAAAATTGCTTTAAATTAAATAGATTCGGTCTTACCCCTTCTACTTTTTTGGGAATAAGCGTGCCAAAATCAGGTTCTTTAACCCATTCAATGGTGTCTCTGACAATGCCGCGGATGATGCTGGCCATCTCATCGACCTGAATCCTGGTAACCGGGCGGATAATTTTCAGGGTGCCATCCGGGTTTCTTCGGGAGATTTCCCCAATACCGCCGGTATTTAAGAGGTAACACTGTATTTTATCTTCGTTGGCTTTGATAAATTCATAGAACCTGTTTCCTTCCTCTGCCTCACAGCCGACAATAAAAGGGTTGGTGCCTACTACCCGCACAGATTTGCCCGCCCGGGTGGGATCGCTGGCGGCGGTTTCAATGGATTCTCCCAGCATAAAGAAAGCGGCGGCTTGTTCCGGAGTAAGTTTTGAAGCAATGGGTTGGACGGTATTGCGGCGAGTAATAAAAGCAATTATCAGGCCGTCGGTTTTACTTATTGGGGGTAAATTAACCGTTTTGGCGCAGGCTTTACCCAAATCAGTCCGCTGGATTATTCCCCGGCCATTCCCGGTTAAGGTTTCATCTTCAAAGGAAACCCGGCCAACGGAATCAATCATCACATTTTCAAAAACGGCTTCTTTTTTCGTCGCCGCTTTATAAAGCAAAGGTTGTTCGGTGGGATGGAGAGAATCAGTTTTAACAAAAAATCCTTTCTCTGTTCCCAATGCCGAACCATCCAAACGGATGAAGACAACGTCATCTTGAACGATACTTACTTTTTCGCCGGGTCTATCTAAATTATGATTATGGCAGGAATGAGTAGTTTTCCCTGTAGCAGTTAGGCCAAAAAGAACCATGCTGTATTGGCGCATTTTACCTTGCTGGTCCCTGGCCTGAATGAGTTTTGCCCCGGCATGGACAGCCAGCATACCAGCTTTTTTAGCATACCACATAGCCATTCGCAAAAAGCCTTTTTTTACTTCTCCATAATAATCTGTTCCTAATATATAAGTTAGCCCCTGATTAGGGAAGACCAAAATCTGTCTATCTTTTTCATGCCATTCAGGAATATAGATTAATTTGAGGTCAGGGCCTTTAGTCTTTTTGCCGGTGAAGAGGCTTTTTGACCACATATAGGGGAGTCTGACTGCATCTTTCCGCTGGGTAGAAATGTATAAATTACACTTCGGGGTGAACAAGGGATTCTTTCCCATTATTCTCTGGACATGAATCATTGGAGCTTTGGGAAGGTAGGCCGCCAATTGTTTGAGTGTAGCCGGAGCATTTTGAATTAATTGCTTTTGTTTGTCAGACCAGCCTTTCCAGGGTTCCCAGTCAACCCCTAAGACCACGGTTAAGGCGGCACTGCGGTTGCGAACGACACTAAAGAAAGCGTAGTTACCCCATTGGGTCTTGTGACCAATTTGTTCGGCCATTTGACGCAATTTAGCATCACTGGGTGTGGTAACGTTGGCTGCCCGGGGCCACTGTTTAACTACATCAGGATTTCTAACCATAAAATTTTTCTCCCTGCTAGATTACGCTTCCAATTATATCACAAGCAGGTTGTATTATGCAATAGCAATTAAAACAATTTCTGACAGGACGCTTTTTATCCTCAGGATTAGGTTTATTTAAGCTCAATTATGGAAAGGGAGAAAAATTATCTGGCCCTTCCTTGATTTCCAGATAAATTTATGATATAGTAAAGCTGGAAATACGGAGAGGTACCGAAGCGGTTATAACGGGGACGACTCGAAATCGTCTTGGCTGAAAAGTCACGGGGGTTCGAATCCCTCCCTCTCCGCCAATTTGTATATCGGTTGCTTTCGGGCTATTGAATGAAATGTGTGCCTGTAGCTCAGTTGGATAGAGCACTGGTCTACGAAACCAGTTGTCGGGCGTTCGAGCCGCCCCAGGCACGCCAATTTATAGTTTCAGAGAGGCAGTCAGAAACTCAAAGTGTATTTTTAAAAACGGTGAACGTTGATAGATAATGGAGATTTCTCAAACTAAATTTATGAAAGAGGCACTGAAAGAAGCAGGTAAATGTTCTATTGATGAAGATATTCCTGTTGGTGCGGTAGTAATTCTTGACGGAAAAATAATTGGCCGGGGGTATAATCAGCGGGAGAAGAACCACGATCCCACCGGACATGCAGAAATAGTTGCTATGCGTCAGGCGGCGAAACATTTGGGAACTTGGAGGCTGAATAGGGCAAGTCTTTATACTACTTTTGAGCCCTGCCCGATGTGTGCCGGAGCGATGGTTCAAGCCCGGATAAAAAATCTATTTTTTGGTCTCAAAAACTTGAAAGCCGGAGCGGCGGGTACGGTAATGAATTTAACCGGCTCTAAAAAATTTAATCATCGTCTCAAGGTAAAAGGTGGAATATTTGAAGAAGAATCCCGAAGATTGATTAAAGATTTTTTTAAAAAACTTCGAGGCAAATAGTTTTTGATATGAGCTAACAGTCATAAGCTAATTGGGAGAGATCGCATAGCGGCCTAGTGCGCGTGCCTGGAGAGCACGTTTACCCTTTGGGTAACCAGGGTTCGAATCCCTGTCTCTCCGCCAGTCTTGATAGGGAGCTTTTAATAAGAAGGGACGGAAGGTACCTTCCGTCGAAAAAATCAATCGGCGCTCTTGTAATATAAAGTTCGAACCTACCTTTTCCAGAAAGTCTTTCTGGGATTTTAAAATTCCCTCCTGAATTGCGCAATATCCTAAGTTTATTAAAGTTACGAATTTCCTTCCTTTGGCTAATACGCTTATGGGCTCCGAAATATTCAAGTTCAGTACAGATGGCCGTCTTTTTATCCCCGAAGCAGGTAATTTTATTTTATTCTGTAAGTAGGAATTGAATATTCCCATCTGGACTACACCCTATGTTTAGAAATTAAAAGTAGAAAAGCGCCTCGCAGACGAATTATCAGTGGAATTTTTGAAGCATAAATTCTACGGTGTAGAATTAAACCGTAATACAGTTTATATACTAAATTTATAGCTTTCTTAGATAAAAACTTTTTTAGTTTAAATGTAAACTTTAATAGTAACTTTAGCTTAGGATAATCAACAATAATTGGGAATAGCTTATGTAAAATATATATTTTTTCTTTAAAATCCGACTTAAAATTTAAAACAGTTGTTAAATACTGTCCTTTAAAAACCTCATCCCAATTGCTTAAATATCCATATGTTTTACAGTATTCAGCGATACGCGTTCCAGGGTAAGGTTGGAAAATCGATGCGTCAGCAAAGTCAACCCTGCATTGCTGATTTAACTCAATGGTTTGAAATATTTCGCTATCCGATTCTCCTGGCAGGCCAATCATATTAAGTGTATATATTCGGATGCCGTATTTTCTTAAATTTTCGCAGGAGGATATTATTTGTTTATTGTTAATTTTTCTATTCAAAATAGAATCACGTATTTGTTCATTACCACATTCGATTGCTACACAAACGGAGTAGCATCCGGCTTTTTTTAACTGGCGGCAATATTCATCGGTAATCATATTAGGATGCGCATGGCAGAGAAATGGTAATCTTATTTCTCGGGGATATCGATTAGCAAATTCCATAAGCCAATCTCGGTCGGCCCCAAAAATATCATCATGCAATTTTATAAAGTTCAAAGGGTGTTTATTTCTTACAGTCTGGATCTCATTAAAAAGATAAGTAACGCTTTTAGTGCGTAATATCTTGCCTTTCCCTTTATACATAGCGTTAAAAGCGTGGTTAAAACAATAAGAGCAGTTAAATGGACAACCTCTCCCCGCAAAAAAGGATTTTATCGGACTGCTAGCCAAAAATCTGCTCTGAGAATAAACTATATCGCGGTCTGGAAACGGTAAAGTATCTAAATCTGAAACCAAAAAAGTCAATGGGTTATCTTTAATTTCTCCCGCGGCTTTTTTAAAAGAAAAATTGCTTGTTTCATACATTTTATCTGTATCGAAATTCTGTAAAAATACAGGAAAACAGATATCAGCTTCGCCCCTACATATTGCATCAACACCTTCTTCTTTTATGAAAGAGGGGGCAAAAGTTGGATGAGGCCCCCCAAATAACGAAAAAAAGCTATCTTTGCTTTTTTTTAATATTTTATTAATTT
>CAZDME010000036.1:0-14247 GCA_964506785.1 uncultured bacterium
TTTTATCACACTTCGTAAGTGTGATAAAATGGCGGGGTTTTCGTTATCCCCATTTACTATCCAGCATTCCGGAGTTGTTCCCGGGCTTGGTGAATCATCTTTTTCACATTTTCCGGGGCGGTCCCCCCAAATGATTTTTTAGAGTTAACCGAAACAGTTAAGTTCATAACCTGGTAAACATCACTTTCAAACTTATAAGAAAAGGCTTTTAATTCCTCCAGGGTCAATTTTTCAAGTAGCTTTTTCTTTTCTTCGGCAAACTGCACCAGTTTTCCCACCGAGATATGGGCCTCGCGGAAAGGAACACCTTTTTTAACCAGGTATTCGACTAAATCGGTAGCCAAGAGATACCCTCGGGCCGCCTCAAACTCCATTTTCTCTTTATTCACCGAGAGGCTTTTAAGCATCTCAGAAAAAATAGAAAGCATCTCTTCTATATTATCCACGCAGTCGAAAAGTGAAGTTTTATCCTCCTGCATATCGCGGTTATAGGCAAGGGGCAGTCCCTTTAAAAGGACAAGAATCTGAATCAGGTCGCCATAGATACGAGCTGTTTTCCCCCGGATGACTTCGGCGACATCAGGATTTTTCTTCTGGGGCATCAGACTGCTCCCAGTACAGAAATCCTCTCCGATAGAGACAAAGTCAAATTCTGTGCTTGACCAGAGAATCAACTCCTCACTAAAACGGGAAAGATGCATGGCGATAATGGAAGAGGCAGCAATAAATTCAATAATAAAGTCCCGGTCGCTAACGGCATCAACGGAATGGGGAGAAACTTTCGGAAAATCCAATAGATTAGCCAGATACTGTCGGTCAATAGGAAGAGAGGTACCTCCTATTGCCCCTGAACCCAGGGGTAAGACATTTACCCGTTCCAAACAACCTTCCAGGCGTTTCTTATCGCGCTCTAACATGTAAAAATAACTTAAGAGGTGATGCGAAAAAAGAATCGGCTGGGCATGCTGAAGATGGGTAAACCCGGGCATAATCACCTGAATGTTTTTTTCCGCCTGTCCCAAGATTACCTGCTGAAAAGTAACCAGCAAAGCCAAAATATCCTTTATTTTCCGGCGTAAGAATAGGCGCATATCCAAAGCCACCTGGTCGTTTCGGCTGCGGGCAGTATGAAGCTTACCGGCGGCTTCGCCAATCTTTTTGGTCAGGTGCTCTTCAATGGCCAGATGAATATCCTCCTCGCCAGAAAACTTGAGCTTGCCCTTTTCTATCTCTTCTTTTATTTCCTCTAACCCTTTGACAATCGTTTCTTTTTCTTCTTCGGAAATAATCTCAACTTTAGCTAACATTTTAGCCTGGGCAATACTTCCCTCGATATCTTCAGCATATAACCGCTGGTCAAAAGAAATTGAAGAGAGAAATTTTTCTGCCTTTGGATGGGTCTCTTTCTTGAATCGTCCTCCCCAAAGTTTCATCTTCTGCCTCCTTCAATAAACTATCAGCGTCTCCCGCGATAAAAAATAGGCGGGAGGATTTTTTTTGATACTTATAACTTTTTCCCTTCTGCCTGAACCTTTAGCGGCAGTCCCCAGAGCTTGATAAAGCCTTCGGCCAGGCTCTGGTCAAAGGCATCTCCTTTTTCATAGGTGGCTAAACTCTTTTTGTAAAGACTGAAAGGGGACTTACGGCTGAGAATCTGGCAGTTCCCTTTATAGAGCTTCAATTTAACTACACCGCTCACTTTTTTCTGAGCGGTATTAATAAAGGCATCTATCGCTTTTTTCAAAGGCGAAAACCACCAGCCGTAATAAACCAGTTCGGCATATTTCAAAGAGAGCTTCTCTTTAAAATGAAAGGTTTCCCGATCCAGCGTTAATTCTTCTAAAGCCCGATGAGCCGTATAAAGAATTGCTGCCGCTGGCGCCTCATAAATCTCCCGGGATTTTATCCCTACCAGGCGATTCTCAACCAAATCAGTCCGTCCAATACCGTGTTTTCCGCCGAGGGTATTAAGCATTGATACCAGTTTTACCGCAGCAATTTTTTCCTTATTCAGTTTTACCGGCAGGCCCTCTTTAAATTCTATGTCCACTGTTTCCGCTTTATCGTCAGCCTCTAACAAAGAACGGGTCAGTCGATAGGCTCCTTCGGGAGGAGCCTGGGCCGGATCTTCCAAAAGGCCGCACTCAATGCTGGTCCCCCAGAGATTCTGGTCAATGCTATAAGGGGATTTCTTTGTCTGTTCAATGGGAATTTTATGCTTTTTAGCATAACTCATAGCCGCCTCTCGAGACTTAAGTGACCATTCCCGAAGGGGGGCAATTACCTTTAGTTTTGGGTTTAAAGCCATCAAAGAAACCTCAAAGCGCACCTGGTCATTTCCCTTGCCGGTACAGCCGTGAGCCACTAAACTGGCTTTTTCTTGATGAGCCACTTCAACAAGTTTTTTAGCGATTAAGGGACGTCCTAAAGCGGTAGCCAGAAAGTATTTCCCTTCATAAACCGCCCCGGCTTTAAGGGCCGGATAGACATATTGGCTTAAAAATTCTTCTTTGGCGTCGGCAATGTAGGCGGAGACGGCGCCAATTTTTAAAGCTTTCTTTTTAATCTCCCCCAGATTCTTAGCCTGCCCAAGGTCAACTAAAAGAGCAACGACATCAAGATTTCGCTTCTTTTTAAGCCAGGAGATGGCTACCGAGGTATCCAATCCGCCTGAATAGGCTAAAAGAACCTTCTTTTTCTTCATTGAGTTTCTCCTTGCGCCGGTACTTTACCAATAGCTGTAACCAGAATGAGAATATACAACAGGCTGTAAATTAAACTAAACAGAGGAAATCCAAAATTAAATAGAATCACAATAACCGCCAGCACCGTCGGTAGCGTTAAAGCGTAAAGGCCAATATTCAAAAGTTGGGAATAACTTAAGTTCTTCTTCTTAAGATTATTAGCCAGCATGGAAATTAAACTAAAAAGAAAAATCTGGATAAACTTGGCAATTAAAAAATAGATGACCAAGAGAACCGTTATTATGGGAAAAACAACCTTCCCGCTTTTTTTCATCCACTCTTTTAAAAGCTCCGGGGTGATATATAAGGACGCCACTTGAGATAAATCATAACTCTGCGTTCTGGCATTATTTTTACTGAGCAGGGCATTCTTAGTGAGAAGAAGGCCGGCTTCATAATCATCTAACGAAACAACTTCTCCGGTGGTATCAATAATGAAGGCATAATTTTCCACCTTATAGATGTAGGGCTGGTCAACCGGGACAGAAACTACTCCGTTAGTAATACGGATTTCTGAAATTTCCTCGCCAGCTTTATCAACAAACTCCCCGGACAATTGAGCTAAAGTAGAAGTAAATTTTACCGACAATAAAACCGATATAACCAGAATGAGAATAGAAAGATAAAGAAAACTCCGGCCAAATTTCTGTTTAACAATCTTTCCGTAGCTTGAAGGGCTAAAACTATTTATAAACCCGGTTATAATTCCTAACTTTTTCTCTTCCATCTTGCACCTCCTGTTTCCGTTATCTCGTTATTTCGTTATCAGGCTATCACGTTAAAAGCAGAAAACACCCCGTTTTTATCACACTTCGTAAGTGTGATAAAATGGCTGGGCGTTATCTCGCTTCCACCATTTCCCATTTATTATTTTCCCAGCAATAAATACAGAACGGCTTTTTGAACATGAAGGCGGTTTTCCGCCTCATCCCAGACGACTGACTGTTTGCCGTCAATAACACTATCAGTAATTTCCTCCCCCCGATGAGCCGGCAGACAATGCATAAGCAAACAATTTGAATTAGCTAATGATACCAATTTCTCATTAACTTGATAGGGTAAAAAATCTTCCCGGCGTTTTTCCGCTTCTTTCTCCTGGCCCATACTCGCCCAGACATCGGTATAAATAAGGTCCGCCGAACGGACGGCTTTTTCTGGATTGGTCTCCAGTTCAATCATCCCGCCGTTCTTCCGGGCTATTTCACCGGCCTCCTTAATCAAAGACTCATCCACTTGGTACTGACTGGGCGAAGAAAGGATAAGTTTTATTCCCATTTGAGCCGCCCCCCAAATCCAGGAACAAGCCACATTGTTGCCATCACCGATAAAGGTAACAATTTTCCCTTTAATTTCCCCTTTATGCTCAGTAAAGGTAAAAATATCGGCTAAGACCTGGCAGGGATGGCAATAATCGGAAAGGCCGTTTATTATCGGAATAGAGGCCGCCCGGCTAAACGTAAGAATAGTCTGGTGGGAAAAGGTCCGTAAAACCACCCCATTAAGATATCTAGAAACTGTCCGGGCGACATCAGCTACACTTTCCCGCTTACCCAATTGAATCTGCTCCTCACCGAGATAAATATTTTGCCCGCCTAATTGGTACATGGCGACTTCAAAGGATATACGCGTCCGGCTGGAGGGTTTTTCAAAAATCAAACCCAGGCTTTTTCCGCTGAGCAGACGATTAAAACGCCGGTTCTTACCGGCTTTGAATATCACTGCCCACTTAAAAATCTGCTTTATCTCTTTTTGGGATAAATCCGCTATGGAAATTAAATCCTTTTTCATCTTCCCACCCTGTCCTATTACCTACTCTCTACCACCTGTTATTTACTGCCTATCGCCTTTTTCAAAATCCTTACTGCCTGGTCTATCTCTTTTTTGCTAACTGTCAGTGGCGGTAAAAACCGTACAACATTTTCATTAGTGCAATTTATCAAAAGGCCTGCTTGAGCACAGCCCTTAACCAGCTCCTGACATTTACAATCCAATTCTAAGCCAATCATTAAACCCTGCCCGCGGATTTCTTTGATAAAAGAAAAATCGTTTTTTAAGCCTTCTAATTTATTTTTAAAGTAATCCCCTTTTTCGGCTACCTCATCTAAAAATCCTTTAGCGTCTAATTGCCGGCAAAAAGATAAAGCAGCCGCACAACTAACCGGGTTGCCTCCAAAGGTCGAAGCATGGCTTGACGGCGAAAAGCTCTGGGCTATTTCCTCCCGGGCAATTATTGCTCCCAGAGGAAGCCCGCCGCCTAAACTTTTAGCTAGAATCATAACATCCGGCGTGATGCCGTAATGCTCATAAGCAAAGAGCTTGCCTGTTCGTCCCATACCGCACTGAATTTCATCAAAAATAAAAAGCGCCTCCACCTTATGGCAAATGCCTTTTAAACCTTCAAGAAATTCTAAATCCGTTAAGTTTATCCCTCCTTCACCTTGTATGGGCTCAACTATGACCGCGCAACAGTCTTTATCAATAGCCTTCTCGGCCGCCTCCAAATCGTTAAAGGGGATATAGCTAAATCCTTCCAGCATCGGCTCAAACCCTTTTTGATACTTTGTCTGCCCGGTAGCGCTTAAAGCGGCGTAGGTGCGCCCATGAAAAGAATTATCCATAGAAACAATTTTAAATTTAGAATCTGCCTTCACTTTCGCAAATTTCCGAGCCAGCTTTATCGCTCCCTCAACTGCCTCCGCCCCGCTATTGCAAAAGAATACTCTGTCTCCGAAAGAATGTTCGGCCAGCCATTGGGCCAGCCGTGCCTGCGGCTCATTATAATATAGATTGGATGAATGGATGAGTAACCCAGTCTGTTTTTTTATGGCTTTGACAATCCCCTGGTTTCCATAGCCAAGGTTATTTACGGAAATCCCGGCCATAAAATCAAGATAGCCCTTACCGGTATCGTCAAAAACATAGGAACCTTTACCTTTAACCAGGGCAATTTCCCGGCGGTAAGTAGGCATTATGTATTTATCGGCTAGTTCTTTTATGTGTGACATATGTTTTGCTCAGCTTTACCGCCAGTTTTATGGCTTCTTTCATGCTCCCGGCAGAAGCTTGGCCTTTACCGGCTAATTCATAAGCAGTACCATGTCCTGGGGAAGTCCGGATAAAAGGCAATCCCCAGGTGACATTAACTGAATCCTCAAATCCACTCATTTTAAGGGGGATTAAACCCTGGTCATGATACATAACTACCTGAGCATCAAACCTCTTTTTATTTTCCGGCAAAAATAAGGTGTCGCTGGGAAAAGGGCCAAAGACAGAAAATCCCTTTTTCTTAGCTTTTTTTATAGCCGGAGTAATAATTCTTTTTTCCTCATCTCCCAGAAAGCCGCCTTCTCCGGCATGCGGATTCAAAGCCGCTACCGCTATTCTTGGAAACTTCAACCCTAATTTTTTTAGCCCGAGGTCAGCAAACCTAATCGTTTTAAGAATCTTTTCTTGAGAAAGTTCTCTGCTTACCTTTTTCAAGGGCAGGTGCCGGGTAACCAGAATCACCCGCCATCCGCCCCCGATAAGCATCATCGCAAAGTTTCGGACTTTACTAATTTTGGCTAAAAATTCCGTATGACCGGAGAATTTAAAACCGGCTCGATTGATTGCCTCTTTATTAACCGGTGCCGTAACTACCGCCGAAAAGTCTCCGGCCAGGGCTGATTTTGCCGCCCGGCGAATATATTCTAAAGCGGCTTGACTAATTTGTTTATTAATTTTACCCCGGCTGACTTTTTTGGCTGACAGCCTTCCTTTTCCAAAAGAGCGAAATAAATCTAAAACGATAATCCCCGGAAGATTACCTTTTAACTTTTTAATCTCCCCAATACTACTAAAAGCATATATATGTACCTTTTTACGGAGGATATCCTTAGCTATAAAATCTAAATAGCGGCTATTGCCAAAAATGACAAATCGAGCTAATTTCCGAATACCCGGGTCAAGCAGGGCTTTTAGGGTTACCTCCGGACCAATTCCCGCCGCATCTCCTAAAGTAATGGCAATTCGTAGTTTCTTTTTAACCATTTGCCCTGCCACCTATTGCCTATCACCTATCGCCTTTAAAGTTGAATAATACCATATCCTTAAGGCTTCTGCAAGAGCTTTTTCAAAGGAGCCAATACGGCTTTGTCTTCACTTCCTTCCCATTTTAGCTCAAGATTGACCCGATTATCCTTATCTTGCCGAAAAGAAAGTCTGGTTCCGGCTCTTTTAACCAGCTTTTCAATCTCGCCAAGCGGCGCCATATAATCGGGATGAAACTGAAGGCTAATAATTCCCCTTTCTTTTTGCCGATAGATTTGCTCAATTCCCCAGACATTGGCCTGCATTCTTACCTCAGCCAAATCCAGAAGTATATCTATCTCTTCTTTCAAAGGGCCAAAGCGGTCAATAAGCTCTCTCTTCAAATCATTTAATTCGTTTAAAGCATTAAGTGAAGAAATCTTGGCATAAATTTCCACTTTCTGTCTTGCCTCCGGGATATACTCATCTGGAATATATTCAGGCATATCCAGATTCACCTTGGTCTCTAATTGAGGAACTAAAGGAGCCTCCCCTTTTAATTCACGGATACAATCCCGGAGTAAGCGGCAATATAAATCAAATCCCACGGCACTAATAAAGCCGTGCTGCTGATGCCCAAGAATATTTCCGGCGCCGCGAATTTCCAAATCACGCATGGCAATTCTAATCCCCGCGCCCAGTTCCGTAAATTCCTCCATGGTCTTAAGGCGGCGAATCGCCTCACTGGTGATAATTTCGCCTTCCGGAATAAAAAGATAGGCAAAGGCGCGGTGTTTGTATCTTCCCACCCGTCCCCGCAACTGATAAAGGTCAGCCAGGCCATAGCGGTGAGCATTGGTGATAATAATAGTGTTAACATTCGGGATATCCAAGCCAGACTCAATAATCGTCGTGGAAACCAGAACATCAATCTCCCCGCTTATAAAGCGATACATCACTTCCTCTAATTCTCTTTCATTCAGCCGGCCGTGGGCAATGGCCACTTTTACCTCAGGGAAAAGCTCCCTGATGCGGCCAGCCACCTTGTGGATATAATTAATTCGGTTAAAAACAAAAAAGACCTGTCCTTCCCTTTCGATTTCCCTCCGGATGGCTTCGGAAATTATTTTCTCGTCATATTCCAGAACAAAGGTTTGAATAGGAAGCCTATCCCGGGGAGGCGTTTCGATAATACTTAAATCCCTGATTCCGGTCAGGGACATATAAAGGGTGCGGGGTATCGGGGTGGCAGTTAAGGTTAAAACATCGACTAATTCCCGGATTCTCTTTATCTTTTCTTTATGGGCAACACCAAAACGCTGTTCTTCATCTATCACTAATAAACCTAGATTATTGAATTTGATGTCATTCTGCAACAAGCGATGCGTACCGATAACAACATCAATTTTTCCTAAAGCCAATTCCTTAATAATCTTTTCCTGCTCCAGCTCGGTTTTAAACCGGCTTAACATTTCAACCTTAATAGGATAATCAGCCATCCGGTCGCTAAAGGTATAATAATGCTGCTGGGCCAGAATCGTCGTCGGAACGAGTACAGCTACCTGTTTACCTTCGCTAGCTGCCTTAAAAGCGGCCCGCACTGCCACCTCAGTTTTACCATAGCCGACATCACCGCAGACCAGGCGATCCATGGGACGGCTCCTTTCCAAATCCTTTTTTACCTCTTCAATGGCTTCCCGCTGGTCAGGAGTCTCTTCGTAGATAAAAGAAGCTTCAAATTCTTTTTGCCAATCGCTATCTTCTGGGAAGGCAAACCCGGTTTTCGCCTCCCTTTTGGCATAAAGATCGAGTAACTCTGCGGCCATATCCCTTAAGGCGCTTTTTGTTCTTTTTACCACTTTGAACCAGGCATTACTCCCCAATTTGTAGAGTTTTGCCGCTCCTCCTTCAAACCCGATATATTTCTGGATAAATCTCACCTGTTCGATGGGGACATAAAGTATATCTCCCTTCTGATATTCGATAGAGAGAAAATCTTTCTTTTCTTCTTCAACCTTTATTTTTTTTATTCCCTGATATTTACCAATACCGTGATTGAGGTGAACAACTAAATCTCCCTTTTTTAATTCGCGGTAGGTAGAAAGGGGAAGTCCTCCTTTAAAGCGCTGGCGCGGGCGTCTTCCGCTATAACGATGGAAAATTTCCCGGTCAGTAACTACGGCGAGTTTTAAATCGGGGAAGAGAAAACCCCGGTTCAATTCGGAAATATGAAAAGATATGTTTTTGGTGAGCGCCGGTTCTTTCTTTTTCAGCAATTCCTTGAGTCTGGCCTCTTCTCCTTCATTTTGAGAAACAAGGATAACCTTCAAATTCTCCTCCTGCCATTTTTTAAGACGGGGAAAAAAGGCGGAAAAATCTTCCCAGAGCATACTAACCGTAGAGGTTGCGATTTGAAATTTAGAATCAATCTTAATTTCCGCCACTGACCGGGGAAGACTGGAAAGAAAAAGCCGTTTCCTCACCGAGAGAAAGGATACAACATCCTGCCAGACCGACTTGGTTAACTGACCTCTAATCAGAGCCGCCTCGTCTAAAACAATCAAATCTATATCTTTTAAAAAGGCGAAGATTTTATTTTTCCCCTGGATAAGAGCCGGGGAGATGAAAATTGCGCTTGTCTTTTCCAAAGAACGCTGGGTGAGAGGGTCAAAATAACGGATGGATTCAACCTTCTCGCCAAAAAATTCTACCCGGATTGGATTTTCTTCAGTCAAAGGAAAAATATCAAGAATCCCTCCCCGGAGAGAAAAACTGCCCTTCTCTTCACAAAGAGGCAGACGCTTATAGCCGCCTTTATCCAACTTCTCTAAAGTTCTTTCCAAATCATATTCTTTGCCGGAAAAAATCTCTAAACTCAAGTGCTTGAATTGAGAAGGAGAAAGAAAACTATGATAGAGCGCCTTGGCAGAAATGATGAAAATCTCTGGCGATGATGTATGCTCCGCAGTTAAAAGTTTCAAAATCTTTAGCTGTTCGCTAACGATATCTTTATGCGGTAAAATTTTTTCTTTGGGCAAAATTTCCCAGGCGGGAAAGTTAGAGACCCTGCTGCCGAAAGATTTTATATCCTGAGTCATTTCTTCTGCTTCGGCGATACTGGGTGAAACCAACAAAATCTTCCCGAAAGGATTATTCTGTAATCCGGCTAGCCAGAAGGCCTTAGAAGCGGGAACCAAGCCGCTAATTTCTATACCCTTTTCACGGGATAATTCTTTTAAACTCTCTTTAAATGGGGGAAAATCTTTAAGTGAATTTATCAGTGTCTTTATATCCATTTTTTTAAAGAATCATAAAATACAGGTAGTGCGCATTAGTTGTAATTTGTCTATTGGAATTTATGTGTTATCTATATCAGGCTTATCCAGAAGGGAACGGTGATAATAGATAAAATATGGGTAAAGAATACCCCGGAACCGGCCAGCTCCGGGTCACCGCCAAAACGCTGGACAAAAAGAGGGGTGGTAGAAGCGGAAGGCATGGCTGCCTGAAGAATAAATATTCCCTGAATGAGGTCAGGAAAAGAAAATAACCGGCCGATGGCTAAAGAAAGGGCCGGAATAATTATTAAACGGATTAAAACCAGCGGGATGATTAATTTTACGGCAACATTCCTATGGATTTCCCGGCCGGCTAATATACCTCCGATAACCAGCATAGCTAGCGGAATAGTGATGCCGCCAACAAGAGAAAAGGCTCTATCGACGATATATGGCAATTTCAGCCGGAGGGCCACAGCTAAGAAGCCCAAGCTTAAGGCAATCGTGCCGGGATTAAACAAATTGTTAAAAACTGAATGCTTTCCTGCTTCTCCGCCAAGAATACTCACGCCTAAGGTCCAGATAAGCATAGAAAATCCCAGGTTAAAAATAACCACCCGCACTACCCCTTCCTGCCCAAAAAGAAATAAAGCCAGGGGAATAGCCAAAAATCCGCAGTTGGTAAATGCCGAAAGATAGAAAAAACTCTTTTTTTGCGCCTTGGATAGCGGGATAAACTTAGAAAATAGATAAGCCAATATCAATCCGGCCAGAACAATACCAACAGCTAAAAAAGGCAGATACCAGCTGGAAATCAAAACCTTCCGCGAGGTCTGGGCAACCAGAACATAAAAATACAAAATAGGAAGGGTAAGTCCGATGACT
Source organism: uncultured bacterium (assembly GCA_964506785.1). Classification (GTDB taxonomy): domain Bacteria; phylum CAZDME01; class JAYEMH01; order JAYEMH01; family JAYEMH01; genus CAZDME01. The sequence goes on from CAZDME010000036.1 coordinate 10,916, forward strand.
AATTTATTTAAATCACGCACCACCGATTCAGTTAAGACCTTCCAGAACCGGGCTAAGACTCCGATTATAACAATCAACAGAAGAATGCCAATTTGGCTTAGCATCTCTTGAAACATAAGATATCTCCAATCTTTTTCTTTTTCAGCTAATGACCAAGTTCACCTACCGAAAAATTTAGCTTTTTTGGTCAGATAGAAAACTATTTATAAAATTATTTATTTTCTAATGTTTTCAATATTTCTTCTGATTTTTCTTTATGCTCTTTTTTAACCAGTAATTGCACACCACCTGCTCCTATAGATAAGTGTGTGCGCATCCCACCGCAGTCGTCAGCCTGAATAATTGATTCTATCCCTTGTTTTTCTAAAAGGCCTTTTGCCATTTCGGCTTCGTAGCGCTGCCCAAATTTTCTGATAACTACCAAGTCATCCATTATACTCCTCACTTTCTTCTTACGGGAATATTTTTCTGCTATAGTAACTAATAAGCTAATTTTCTATTTATTTTATTCGTTTTTTTTACCTTGTTAGAATCGCTTTATTTTTCAAAGTTTTAACTTTTGGCCTTATATTCTCTTTCAATATCGCCAATTTCTTCCGCATTTAGAAAGCGAACCTTACCGGATAACTTAGAGATAAAATAAATCTTAGCCGCTTCTTCAACTATTTCTGCCCGCAGATAAGCCTCTTTAAGATTCTTTCCTACGGTTACCAGGCCGTGATTCTTAAGTAAAACTGCCTGATTATTTTTTAAAGCTCGGCCTACTGCTCTGGCTAATTTTTTTGAGCCGGGGGTAAAATAAGAAATTAAGGGCAGCTTCTCTCCGATTAGAACCACAAAATCCGGAAACAAAGCCTTAAGGGTTATTCCGGCACAGGCTAAACCCAGGGCATAGGGCGGATGAACATGGATAAAGGCACCGATATCATTTTTTACCCGATAGCCGGCCAGATGCATGGGCATCTCACAACTCGGACTTAAGGACGATTTTTTCGCCTTTCCTGTTTTTAACTCTACTTTAACAGATTGTGAGGTTTTAATTTTATCCAGGGGAAAACCACCAGGGGAAAGATAAATAAATTTCCCCGAACGGGCGCTGATATTTCCTCCGGCGCCGCTAACCAATCCCTTTTCAACCAGCTTTTTACCGTATTTAACCAGCTCTTTCCTTATTTTTTGTTCACTCATCTTTTTACTATCCTTTTAAGAATCCGGCCTTAATACTACCTTTAAGGATTCTTTGGCTTCGGAGACAATCTTAAAACCCTCCTGAATTTTCTCCAAGCCCAAGCGGTGGGTTATCATTTTTTCTACATTTATCTTTCCATTTTTAATCAAGTTTAAAGATCCTTCTAAATCAACTGGCGCCGCTCCATAGGAGGAAGTAACGGTTACCTCACTTCTCCAGAAATCTACCGTGGGGATTTCAATATTTTTATCAGGAATAGCAAAGAAAAGTATAATCCCTTTCCGGTCTATAGACTGAAAGGCCTGCGCTACCGCTTGAGGAGCACCGGTACAAACGATTACCTTCTCGGCTTTAATATCTATCGGCTCAGCTCCATTTAAAACTTTATCGGCCCCAAATTCACTGGCTTTTTTTAGTCTATAGGTATTTATATCGGTGGCAATAACCTCAGCTTCCTTTAACTTAGCCAATTGAATATTTGATAAGCCCGAGACGCCGCTGCCGAGAATCAAAACAGTCTCACCCTTTTTTATATCGATTATCCTCTGGCCTCTGACGGCACAGGCCAAAGGCTCAATCATCGTCCCTTCTTCATAAGAAAGATTTTCGGGCAATACCCAGGTGCCGATATCAACATTTTCTTTAGGCACGCGGATAAATTCGCTGTAGCCGCCCGGTTCATAATTACCTTTATGCAAGGCCTCGCAGGCAGTATGATTACCGGCCAAACAGTATTTACAGGCATTACAGGGCACGTGATGGCTGACAAATACCCTCTCGCCAATTTTGTATTTTTCTGATTTGGACTCAACTATCTCACCGGTTATTTCGTGGCCCAAAACCCGGGGGGCCTTTTTAATTCTATACCACTCCATAATATCGGTGCCGCAGATGCCGCTCGCCTTTACTTTTACTAAGAGCTCCCCCGGGCCAATCTTTGGAATAGGCCTTTCCTCTATTCTTATATCATGGTTATTGTAGTATACCGCTACATTCATAATTCTTTTTTAAACTTACAATAAACAACTTCCAAATTACAACCAATACACAAAATCAAATATCCAAGAAAAAATTATAGACTATCTGCTTTTCTCGATAATAGAAATAAATATATTCCGTAATTCTTGAGACTCTTGAATAAAACCATCAATTTCTTTTGCGAATGGATAGTTGGCTTCTTTGAGAAGTTTTAACCAATAACTGCTTTCTTTACACTCTTTCCTTGAAATTTTCATCTGGTTTGTCTTGGCCTTTGTTCATTGTATACTGTTTGTAATTTGTAATTTTCTATCTATTATTTTCTTTAAATATATTTTCTGCTTCTTTGACACTGGCTTTTTTATGGACAATTGCCCGCAGGGCTTTGGCCATAGCTACCGGATGAACGTTTTGCCAGACATTCCTTCCCAGATTGATACCGATGGCCCCTTTTTGCATGCCGTCGTGAACAAATTGAAAAACCTCAGCTTCAGTTTTACATTTTGGCCCCCCGGCGACGATAACCGGAATGGGACAGCCTTCTATTACCTTCTCAAAGTCTTCACACCAATAGGTTTTAACCACCCGGGCGCCGAGCTCGGCGGCAATCCGGCAGCATAAAGCCAGATAACGGGCATCTCGTTTTTCCATCTCTTTACCCACGGCCGTAACCGCCATTACCGGGATGCCGTAATTTTCGCAGTCATTAACCATTTTTGCTAAATTCAAAAGTGTCTGCCGCTCATAGTCACTACCGATAAAAACGGATACCCCTACTGCCGAGACGTTAAGACGGATAATTTCTTCAATTGAGGTGGTAAGCGCTTCATTGGCCAAGTCCTTTCCCACCATACTGGTGCCGCCGGACACCCGTAAAACAATGGGTTTACTTTTGACCGCATCGATACAGGAACGCAGCACCCCCCTGGTGCAAAAAAGGGCGTCAACATAAGGAAGAAGCGGCTTTATTGTCTCACCCGGCTTTTCTAATGATCGGGTGGGCCCCTGGAAATATCCGTGGTCGATGGGCATAAAAAAACAACGCCCGCCCGGTATAAGTTTACTCAGTCTATTTTTCATTCCCCAATCCATCACAATTACCTCCTTTTACCGTTATCTCGCTATTACTATTTACCATTTACGATTCACCATTCACCAATTTAAT
>CAZDME010000037.1:0-13983 GCA_964506785.1 uncultured bacterium
TTGGCTATTCTTTTGGCGGAGAGTTTGAAGAGAGCTTCAGAAAAAAGGGAGTGAGGCTTTTCAAATTTGCCAGAGGCAGGCATAAAATAAAAAGCCTGACAAGTTTAGGGATTATATTCAGGATAATCATATATATCCTTAAGAACAAAATCGATATTATCCATACCCACACTTTCAACGCCCATATCTGGGGGGCTACGGCGGCAAAGCTTACCCGGAGAAAGATTGTTGAGCATGTCCATGATTCTCGCTATTTAGCCCCGGATGAATTCAAAAAAAGACGGGAATTTAGCCGCCAGTATAAGCATATTAAATTATTCGGGAGAATATCCGATAAGGTTATTGTTTTAACCGAGCAGAATTATGCGTTCTTAAGAGACAATAATTTATACGATGAAAGCCAGATTAGAAAAATTCATAATGGCATTCCTTTTTCGAACAGAGAAAACCCCCGCAGTAAAACCGATAGAAACCTGCGGGATAAACTGGACATTAAAGAAGATAATTTAATCATTTTGACACCTTCCCGGTTATCGCCAGAAAAAAATGTTGATTTAATTTTCGAACTTGCTCCCCGGGTAAGAGAAAAATATCCGAAGGCCGTTTTTATTATCTCCGGAGACGGACCTTTGTTTGAAGAATTCAGGAAGAAAACTCAGGAGCTTAAACTTGAAGATACCGTAAGGATGATTGGATTCTACCCTCAGATATTCGACCTTTTAGAGATAACCGATATCTTTTTGCTGCCTTCGCTTTTAGAGCTGCATTCCATTGCTATTTTAGAGGCGCTAAGTATGAAGGTTCCGGTAGTTGTCTCCAAGGATGTCGGCTCTAACGATGAGTTTATTAAAGATTGGCATAACGGGGTTCTCATCAATCCTTTCGGTTCTGATGGCTGGGCTGAGGCTATCATTAAACTTCTCGGGGATAAAGAACTTCGCCGGGCAATCGGCCAAAGAGGATATGAATTATGCCAGAATAATTTCGATATTCAAGATGTTACCCGAAGAATCGAGAGAGTTTATGTTGAACTTATCGGTAAATAAAAATAATATTTTACTTACGGTTATTTTCGCCTTTTTATTCGGCTTAAGCTTGTGTCTCTTCCTGCCTTTAGCTACAAAAAATATATTTTTTATTTTAGCTATTCCTTTAATCGGCGCCTTTTTTCTTTTGATGGTGATTAATCTTAAAGCCATGCTGGTCGTTCTGCTTTTCATACGGGTTTTGATGGACCCGCTTTTAAACATGACCAAACTGCATATTTTGGGTGAAAATATTGGCGCCGGAGGAGTAATAAACCTTCTCATTATTCTTCTGGCGGCGGGCCTGGCAATTTTAAATTTCAGGCGCCTTTCTAAAAGCAGGTTTTTTAGAAACTGGGTGGTTTTTCTGTTTATTTGTGCATTTACGATAATCTATGCCCCTTTCCCGGGCAGGGCCCTTAAGTTATTTTTTAATTTGCTTAGCTATATGGCCATGGCCTTGATTCCATTTTTTATAGTCGAAAGCCGCAAGGATGAAAGATTCTGGCTTAAGATAATTTTTTTTAGTTCATTCTTGCCGATTGCTTTTGCAAATTTCGATTTACTAACCGGCGGAAGTTATTATGTATACACAGGGATGCGGATTAAAGGGACTTTTACCCATCCAAACATTTTGGCTTTTTATCTGGTTTTGATAATTGCATTGGTGTTTTATATCCTTAAAAGCCGGAGACTTTCAATGACGAATGCCAGAAGAAATTTTCTCCTCGTTTATATGGCTGATTTATTTATTCTTCTTTTAGCAACTAAAACACGAAGCGCCTGGATATCTTGCTGGGGAATGTTTTTTATATATGGTCTCTTAAAAGAGAAGAAATACCTTTTTTTATCTCTGGTTGTACCGCTGGCATTATTATTGCATCCGGCGGTGATGCAAAGAATAAACAATTTGTTTTTAAAGGCCAGTGAGTTGCCAAAGGATAGATTGAATTCTTTTGCCTGGAGGATGGAATTGTGGAAAAGTAGCCTGCCTTGGGTTAAAAAACGATTTTTCCTGGGATATGGGCTGGGGTCATTTCGGAGATTATCTTACAACTTTTTTAACTTATCGTATTCAGATGTTGCTTCGCATAATATTTACCTTGAGATTTTATTTGAAACCGGCATTATAGGCTTGATAAGTTATCTGGCTATTTATATTGGTGCCTTAAAAACTTTTTTCAGACAAATGAAAAGTAAGGCATCGGAAAAATCTCTTGAATATACAATTGTATTTTCCTATGTTATCAGCTATATGATCGTTTGTTTTGCGGATAATTTATTATACTATTTAGCCTTCAATTGGTATTTTTGGTTTTTTGCGGGTTTGATGTTAAGAACTATACAGTTAGAGGGGAAGAATGATTTCGGTTATCGTGCCATCGTTTAATTCCGCTTTAACCATAGAGACAACGCTTAAAGCCTTAGCCAGACAGACAAAGGCGAGTCTTATAAAAGAGATAATTGTGGTTGATTCCTCCACTGATAAGAAAACCAAAATGATACTTTCCCAAAGGAAACCCGATAAGTTGAAAGTTTTAAATGGCGGAATTAAAATTATGCCGGCCCGAAGCCGGAATATTGGTGCCGCCGAGGCTAAAGGGAAAGTGCTGGCCTTTATCGATGCGGATGCTTATCCGGATGAAATCTGGCTTGAGGAGATTTTCGAGGCCTATCAATCTGGTTGCCGGGCAGGGGGAGGCGGTATTGACGTAAATAAGGAGCAGATAAATAACCCAATTGCCCTGGCACAGTTTTACCTTCAGTTCAATGAATATATAAATACGGGTGAAAGGCGAATAAAAAGTTTTGTCCCGGCCTGTAACCTTTTTTGTGAGCGGCAACTATTCCAAAAAGCAGGTGGTTTTCCAGAGATACGGGCGGCGGAAGACGTTCTTTTTGGATTAGAAATCAATAAAAGGAGCCCACTCTGGTTTTTGCCAGAAGCTAAGGTTTATCATATTTTTCGGGAGAAGTGGGGGGCATTTATAAGGAATCAAATGCTTCTGGGCAAATATGTGAGTATTTATCGCCAGAAGCACTATGGCCGCTTTATCTATAAAGGAATTATACCTTTAATTTTCTTTCCTGCTTTTTTACTGGTAAAACTATCCAGGATTTTCGTAAGGATAGGAAAAGCCGGCTGGGTTCATATCTTTCGTTTTATTAAAGTGGCACCAATATTTCTATCTGGATTGTTTTTCTGGAGTATTGGTTTTATAAATGGATGTACGACTTCAAATGAAAATTTTAAATATTAATTATGACAATATAACGAAGGCGGCAGCTTTAGAGAAAGCTTTCCGATTATTAGATAGCAATCGTAAGGCCAACATCTTTTTCTTAAATGCCGATTGTTTATATAAGGCCCAAAAAGACAAAGAGTATTGTCGTATTTTAAATTCGGCCGACTTAGTTCTGCCCGATGGAATTGGATTGAAACTAACTACCAGGTTCTTTGGCAGGCAGATGAGAGAAAATTGTAATGGTTCTGATTTTTCCCCTTTGCTTCTGGCCAGAGCCGCCCAGAAAGGAGATAAGGTGTTTTTTCTTGGCGGCCGGGAAGGGGTAGCTGAGGAGGCGATGAGATATGTAATGAAAAAAATCCCAGGCATCCAAATTGTCGGGAGCCATCCAGGTTATATTGAAAACCATCAGGCGGTAATCGATAAGATAAATAATTCCGGAGCAGATATTTTGTTCGTGGCCATGGGTGTGCCGCTTCAAGAAAAATGGATTGTCCGCCACCGTGAGAAAATAAAACCGAGGCTCTGCCTGGGGGTGGGAGCCCTATTAGATTTTTTATCCGGCCGAATCAAGAGGGCACCGAGGATTCTACGAATGATTCATCTGGAATGGGCCTGGCGGATACTAATGGAGCCAAGGAGACTCTGGAAGAGATATTTAGTTAATGACCTTAAAGTTTTTTGGCTGGTTTTGAAAAGAAAAATTTCCAGCTTGTAATGAAATCCTTAAAAGGAGTAATTTTTCATGGATTTTGAAAAAAGTGGGCGGTGGATAAGCAATTTGGGATTAACCGCTTTAGCCGGTTATGCCTTATTTTTACACCTTTCTAATCCGGCCGCTTTAGATATCTTCTGTTTCGAAGATGGTTTGATTGAATGGTTGACGGCTTTATTTTATCTGTTGGCGGCAGTTATTTTCATCTATGCTTCCAGGTGGTGTGGTTTAAAAAACATCTGGTACTGGGGATTTGTTTTCCTTTTTTTAATAGTCGCCGGTGAAGAAATAAGCTGGGGCCAGCGGATATTTAATTTTGCCACCCCCAAAATGCTTGGTGATATAAATGTTCAGGCAGAGGCGAGCTTCCATAATATTGAAGGCATCCATGGAAGTATAAGGGCGGTGGGTTTAATTTTTATCGCGGTGATTTGTTATTTTATCCCTTTAACTGACAGGTTTGTCGGCTGGCTCGGGAGGTTTTATAGAAAAATCCGACTGCCGATTTATCCTCTCTGGAGTATCACCTTGCCAACAATCGGTATTTTATTTATGCTTATCCCCAGATTGTTTTTTGGCGAGGTGGTATTTAATTTAGATGAGATAGGAGAAATCTATTTGTCAGCGGGATTTTTAGTTTTTTCTCTTTCAGAATATAATTTGACGGTCAAAACCAAAAAAGGATTTAAAAAGTGAGTCAAAAAACGAAAAGAGCGATGGGCTTTTTACTTTATTTTAGCGGCCTCTGGAAACTGGCCAGGAAAAGGAAATTTACCATTCTTTCGTATCACCGGATAAGTGAGAAACATTATGGCGACCCGTTCTTATGTGTTACACCTCAGAACTTTGAACGGCAGATTCAATACCTGAAAAGACGGTATGCAATTATTTCTTTGACAGAGTTAATCAAACTTATGTCTCAGCCGGAACTGACAGACGCGCCATTCCTGGATATCACTTTTGATGACGGATACCGGGATAATTATACTTACGCCTATCCAATTCTGAAAAAATATAGGGTTCCAGCAACTATATTTTTGACTACCGGGTATATCGATACGGATAAATTATTCTGGTGGGACCGGCTTGCCAGAGTTGTTAAGGCAATTAATGGGAAGAATGGCAAATTAAGATTTAAAGAGGATATTTATCCGATAGAGATGAAAAAGGGCTTAGATTTAATGCTCTCAAGTGATGAACCTAAGCATAAGGAAGCAATGCCGAGACTTTGTCTTATGTTTAAAGAAATGGAAGAAAAAAAAAGAGAGCGGATACTTGACGATTTAGAAAAACAGATGGGTGAGGCGCTTACTGATGGTCGGGAGAGACCCTATCCTTTAAGCTGGAAGGAGATAAAAGAGATGAACGAAGGGGGGATAAGTTTTGGCTCTCATACGGTCAACCACACCATTTTATCCAGGGTAGAACTAACCCGGGCCAGAGAGGAAATTGTGCAGTCAAAATTAGAGATAGAGAAAAGAATCGGAAAAAAAGTAGAGCATTTTTCTTATCCAAACGGGCGCAAAGAGGATTTTAACAGGGAGATGAAAGAGTTACTTAAAGATAATAATTATCTAAGTGCCTGTTCGGCTATTAATGGGGCAACCGGCCGGCACGATGATCTATTCTCCTTAAAACGGAGGGATGTTACTAATTCACCTGTTTATATTTTCGCTTTAAAAGTATCGGGTATCTTCGATTGGCTCTGGTTGAAAACCGAAAAAGGAAAGATTAATCAGTATGAGACGCTTTTTAGTTAATATGATGCTTTTGTTTTTATTTATCGGTCTATTAGCGGTTATAATTTTAATTTTTATGGCTGAGGCGGAATTTAACCAGGCAAGGTTATTGGAAGATCGGTATCTTTGGAAAAAAGCGGAAACGAAATACCAAAAGGCAGTTGATTTAAATCCAATAAACGCTAAATACTTAACCGGCCTGGGTGATTTTTTAAAAAGACAAAGCAATTATTATGAAGATAGACTCTCTTTAATTGAGCGGGCAGAGGCGGCATATAAAGGTGCGGCCAGACTAAATCCCGGCTGGGCAGAATCTTTATATCTGTTAGGCGATGCAGAGTTAACTCACAGCTCATTTATTATAGCTGACAATCAAGAATCCAAAGGACGACGCTCTAAGTTGCAAGCTCGGGCAATAGCCAATTTTAAAACGGCAATTAAAAATGACCCATACAATTTCAGGATAAATTATTTAACGGGCATGAAAATGATTTCACTCTGGGATTTTCTTAGTAGGGAGGAAAGACAGTTTAGCCTGGAAAGGCTCGAATATGCCCTCTGGGAGAAACCCTGGTATGGTGATTTTGTTTTTCAGGGAATTATGTATTATACTGGAAATTTTAGTCTGGCAGAGAAGATTACCGAAGATAATTTAGGAGGAACCGAGGCGTTACTTTCATTTATTCAGAAAAATAATCTCTGGCAACATCGCCGGAAAATAACTAAGAGGCTTTGTGACCTTAGGAGGATGAAAAATCCCAAAGCATTTGAAGATGCGAAGAAGGCGCAGTTAAGATATTTAAAGGAATTAAAGAATCGTTGCCTCCGGAAGCAACGTAGTAATGATGATTTGCGCTGGCGGTCGGCCGAGGAGTGGCAAGGAAGGTATAAAGACGGAGGCGATAGATATGTAAATGGCCGGATGTATAAGGAAGGGACAATGTATCTTCCTATTTATTTGCCTCAAGGGAGGATGAAAATTTTTATTGAAGCTAAGGGTTCTCCAGCGAGAGATATTTATCCATATATGGTGGTAGAGCTGGATGGAGAGCTGATTGGTGAGAGGCTGGTTAATCAAAAGAGATGGCGGGAGTATGGTTTTGCCGTAGATACCGATGGCGGAATAAAGGTTTTAAGCGTAAGTTTTGTAAATGACGGTGAAAATCCGGAAAAAGGAGAAGACCGGAATTTATACATTGGAGAAGCAAGAGTAATAAAAGAATAAGGGTGAGGTTAAGGTTGAGGTTGAGGGAGTCAGAGTGAAGTATAAATCTTTTGAAGATTTTAGTTTAACTTCACAAATTAGACGTTCTACTTTACCTGTGTCGGGTAATATAGCTGAAGGCTTTGGTCACAAGCATACTAAAGATAAACTTAATTTTTATTATAATTCCCGAGCTTCATTAGCGGAAACCAAAAGCCATTTGCTATATGGTAGGAAGGTCGGATATTTCCGCGAAAAAGATTTCGACAGTATTATGAAGCAAATTAAGGAAAGCTGGAAAGTTATTTAATATCTTCCTTAAAAAATAGTTCTTAACCTATACCTAAACCTTAATCTTAGATAAAAATATCTATGGTGAGTAAATATTATAAACAAATACTGTGGTTCGGTTTGGCCGGGGTGATGATTTTTGCACCTTTAGCTAGAGGGGCAGTGAGAATCTGGTCGATTACGCCGATTGAGGCGGTGATGGCGATATTGGTTTTTTTGTGGCTCTGGCGGGTTAATAATGCGACAGTTCATGGTTCATTGCTCATAGCTGATAGCAATAAGGATAATAATTTGACTCTAGAAAAAGAAAAAAGAAAAAACAAGAGAAAGTTAGTTAAAACGCCAATTGATTTGCCGATTTGGCTGTTTGTCGGAGTGGCTGGTTTTTCCTGTATTTTCAGTATTTATAAAGAAGCAAGTTTATTTGAGATGCTGCGGCTGTTTTCCGTCGTTGGATGTTTTTATTTGGTAGTCAACAATTTTGGCCGCCAGTTAAGTTTTCGCCTGTCCAGTTTAATAGTCATTATGGCCTCAGGAATGGCTCTTTTAGGCCTGGGACAGTATTTTGCCGGGCTTAAACATGGCTGGTGGATTCCCGACAATTTTTTAGCCGCCAGCTATGTTAACCATAATCATTTTGCCGCTTATCTGGAGTTAGCGATTCCCATAGCCTTAGGAATGCTTTTAGCCCTCTTTCCAAATGTTGCAGGGCCAACGCGGCAGGATTTATATCTTGTTAACTATAAGGATAGAATATGGGTGAAGCTGGGGTTACTGGTTGGGGTAGGACTGATGTTGGCGGGATTGCTCTTTTCTCAATCAAGGGGAGCCTGGGTTTCATTAGGGATAGCACTTATAGTAATGAATATTGTCTTAATTAGAAAAGGGATACTAAAAATTAAAAGTTTAGCTATTTTCTTTTTAATCATTTTGTTGGGACTAGTTTACATATACGCCGGTTATGACCAGACAGCGAAACGGCTACAAAGTGTTGAAGGAGTGCAGAAAGAACTTTCCTATGAAGGGCGAAAAAAAATATGGCAGGGAAGTGTAGAAATGATTAAAGATAATCCTTTACATGGCACCGGAATTGGAACTTTCGTCTGGGGATTTCCTGCTTACCGGCCCAAAGGGTTAGAAGTCCAAGCGCATTATGCCCACAATGATTACTTGCATATGATGGCGGAGACAGGGGTTTTTTCTTTGCCACTTATGGTCTGGATGATTTGGGTGGTAGTCGGGAAAGGATTTAATATGACTTATGGCCCATGGTTCATTGTTCGTGGTAAAGAAGAAAAAAATAAGGGAAGAGAAAAAAAAGGTAATTTTAGTTTGATGGACGGTATCGTCTTGGGCAGCGCCGTGGGAATTCTTAGTTTATCTTTACATGGATTGGTTGATTTTAATTTTCATATCCCGGCTAATATGCTGGCGATTGCCGCTTTAGCCGGAATAATTATGCGAAAAAGAGGAGGATGCAAAAATGCTTAAAGAACAACAAAGTTTAGTTAAATGGGTAACAATGACTTTGGATGCCCTGGTGGTGGTAGTAGCTTTTTTCGCCGCCTATTTTCTAAGGGTTCATTTTCACACTTTTTATAAACTTGACCTATTTCCTTCGGAACATATCATCGGAGGAATGGCAAACTTCCAAATTTATCTACTGGCCCTCTTTTTATGGGTGCCACTGTGGGTTTTGATGCTTTCTCTGAATGGATTGTATCGTCCATTTCGTACCCGTTTTTTTCTGGAGATGGCCTGGGGGATTATTAGAGCAGCCTTTTTTACTACCATTGCCTTTGCCAGCATCGCTTTTATCTTGAAGATGCAATTTGTCAGCCGGTTTTTCTTTATTATCCTTGTTGGTTTAACCTCTCTTTTACTAATCTCCGAGAAATGGGTGACTTTTTCGGTGATGCATTATTTCCGGATGAAAGGCTACAATTTCCGCCGGCTTTTACTGGTTGGCAGCGAAGGGCGGATGGAGAAATTTATTAAAACCATCGAAGCTCATCCTGAATGGGGACTGCGAATCAGCGGATTGGTAAATGATAAGCTGGATAGTGTCGGCAAGGAACTTTTTGGGATCAAAGTTATGGGAGTGTTAAAGGATATCCCCCGGATATTGCGGGAAAATGTTATTGATGAGGTTATCTTTATCGTACCATTGATGTGGCTGCCGCGGATACAGGCCTGTATTACTTACTGTGAAACTCAAGGGGTGAAGGCTTCTCTTGCCGCTGATTTGTTTAATTTAAGAATCGCCCGGGCACGCCAGACTGATTTAAATGGATTCCCTCTTATAAGCTTTGAGACGATTTTCGGCCGGGAATGGCAGTTGTTGGTTAAGCGACTGGTGGATTTAACTTTTTCTACTCTGGGGATAATCATTTTTTCTCCATTTTTCGTGATGATTTCAACCGCTATTAAGTTGACATCTCCTGGCCCGGTATTTTTCAAGCAGAAGCGTATGGGGATGAACGGCCGCATTTTTACCCTTTTTAAATTCCGGACGATGTATAAAGACGCCGAAGAAAAATTAGTTGAATTAAAGCACTTGAATGAGATGGATGGGCCGGTATTTAAAATAAAAAATGACCCGCGGATGACCCCCGTAGGCAAGTTTTTGCGGACGACCAGCATTGATGAGTTGCCTCAACTGTTCAATATTTTGAGGGGACATATGAGCCTGGTTGGGCCCCGGCCGCCAATACCCGGAGAAGTAAATCAATATGAGAACTGGCAGAAAAGACGGCTGAGTATGCGTCCCGGGCTTACCTGTTTTTGGCAGATTAACGGCCGAAATAAGTTGAATTTTAAAAAGTGGATAGAGATGGATTTAAAATATATTGATAACTGGTCTCTTCGGCTGGACTTTAAAATTCTAATGAAAACTATCCCGGTGGTCCTTTTTGGCGCTGGTGCCAGTTAATTTTCGATAGCTAAATTTTTCCATTTAAGGTAGAATAAATCTGTTCTTTAATCATAAGTAATTAGATTCAGGGGGGGGAGAAAGATGACGAAAAAAATTTTTATCTGGATAACAGCCGGGATGCTTTGTTTGATGTTTCTTCCTTTTGGCTGCGCCAAGAGGGGAAAAGAAGAAAAGGTAGTGGCAAAAATAAATGATTATGAGATGACCGTTGCCGACCTTGAGGATGAAATTACTTATTCTCCATACGCCGGCCTCAAAGAGCAGAACCTGGATGAGATACTTGATTTGGCCATTAGAAAGCAAATTTTGATTCAAGAAGCCCAAAGACAGGGGTTAGATAAGCAAAAAAGTTTTATGAGGACTATCGAACGCTATTGGCAGCAAACTTTAATCAAAGAGTTATTGGAAAAAGAAACAAAAAGAGTTTTTAATAGCGTCGCTAAAGAGAGGCAAAAAGAAGCCCTGAATGATTGGATGGAGGGGCTTTATAAAAAGGCGAAGATAAAGATAGATAAAAAGGTGCTGGAGGAAATGGAAGAGAGGTAGCGCTTGGCTTCCGCCAAAAAGTGTCAGAGCGTCAAAGTATCAAAGTGTCAAAGTATCAGAGTGTTCTGCAAAGAAGACAAACGAGATAAGGGAATAACGAAATCAGGAGGAGAAAAATGATGAAACAGAAAAATAGAAGGAAAAACTATTTTATTAAAAAGAAGTTTCAGGGTAACTTTATTTTCAGGTTTTCTTTCCTTTTAATTTTAGGATTGGTCCTCTCGGGAACTATCCTTTATCTTTTTTCCCGAGGGACTCTGACGACCACCTTTGTTAATTCCCGTCTTTCGATAGTTAACACGGCCGATTATATCCTGCCGGGCCTATTGGGTTCAAGTTTGATAACCATCGTTTTAGTCAGCCTGGCCACGGCAGTGGTGATAATGTATCTTTCGCACCGGATTGCCGGGCCGTTATATAAGGTGGAAAGAAGCGCTCAGGGAATCGGCGCCGGTGATTTAACTTTGAAAATCAGGCTGCGTTCAACCGATGAAATGGCAAAACTGGCCGATTGTTTTAACCAAATGACGGAAGATTTAAAAAAGCATCTTTTAGAAATAAAGACCAAATCGGAAGATTTAGGAAAATACCTGACGGCCCTCAAAGAAAAAGATACCGCCAAAGAGCTTTTAGAGAAAAAGAGGCAGTTGGATAGCGCTATCGATTATTTTAAAGTAGGAGCATAGTTGGCTGATGGTTCGAATTGGCTCTTGGCGCATAGCTTATGGCTGATAGGAAAATAATGAAAGGTAAAATTTATATTATCTTATTCCTCCTGATATTACTTTTCCCATTTCCGGCGGATGCCCAACTTGATAATGGGGTAAATGAGGAATGGATGAAGATTGAGTCAAAATATTGCACTATTTTTTGTCATCCCGACGTTAACCTGGGAAGGGTTAATAGAAAAATCCGAATCAGATTTTATGACCTTGATTGCAGCCGTAATTTCGCCAATTATGAAAGTGAGGAAAAACAGTTGGCAGAGAAGTTTGACTGTATATTCCAAAAGGCAGAAAAGATTTTAGATATGTATCCGCGGAAGATTCACCTGATGGTTAAAATTTTTAAAAACCAGGCCCAGTTAGATAGAGCTTATAAGAAAACCTTTGGGCAGGAAAATGATACCCAAAGGATTTCATATTATGTGCATAAATATACAACCATTTATACGACCCAATCGGCTATCCGGCAGGGTGTCCTGGCACATGAAATTGGTCATGCGGTTTCTGACCATTATTTTTTAATATTACCTCCGGTAAAAATTAAGGAACTTTTAGCCCAATATGTTGAAATTCACCTGGAGGAATGAAAAATAAATAAACTTGACAAGCCATTTAGTCTGTGATATCTACTAATTACGGTTTAAGTTTGTCAGTTGAAAAGGAGAGGTGGTATATGAAGACACTGAAATACACTTTAGTTATTTTGGCAATAAACATTCTGGTTTTCCCCAGTATAATGAAGGCGGAAATACGAGAAGATATCGCTCTAGGGGAGGATATGACTGTAGCCCAGTTTGCCGGTATCATGGTTGACTTGTTAGACCTTGAGAGGCCAAGTGGAAGCGAAACTCTTCCTGAAGCCGAGCTTTTTGAAGTTGAGACAAATATGCTGGCCGAAAGAGGCATTTCGACATTTTTAGAGTTAAAACCAGAGGAATTGGTTACCTGCAGTATCTTTGTCAATGTGCTTTACGATGCCTTGCTGGGTCCGAACGAAGACACAACCGAGGAAAAAGTTGCTTATTTATCTGACCGGGGATATATGGATCGCTGTGTTCCGGGTGAGATTTTATTGGCCAGGACGATAATTACGGTTTTGAATATTCCGGCTTTGACAAAAGCAATTGCCGAAGCCTATGGGGCACCAGGCGGCGCCGGATTTAAAGGAATTAGTCTGGCACCTTCAAATCCTGCCCCAGAATCAATTGTGCCAACGGGACCCGTATTTAGCGCACCACCGCCGCCACCAGCTGGTCCGGGACCGACGCCGACCGCAACACCTCCAACGACACCCACGCCACCGCCGGCACCGCCAGCCAGTCCAATTTAATAGCGGAACAAGCAAAATTAAGAATAATAAAACCCCATAAAAATTTATGGGGTTTTTTTTAGGGATTGTCCAGAAAAATACTCAGTAAATATGTCTTGTAATTTAGTTATAACTAAACTATGATACATTATTATGGAACCGGCAGTTTATAGTCCTTTACAACTGAGAGAGCTTTTCCATCTGGAATTTTTAAGGTGGTTTGGCCGAAAAGTTAAGGCGCAATTTTATGCTATCAAAGGCGGAGCAAATTTACGGTTTTTTTACAAAAGTTTTCGATATTCAGAAAATATGGATTTGGATATTCAGGGGGTGACGGTAAGTGTTCTGAAAGAGACAGTTATGAAAATACTGCAGGCTTTGTCTTTTCAGGATGCCTTTAAGCCATTTGGTATAGAAAAGGCGGTGCCGCCAGAAATCAAACGGGCAAAACAAACGGAAACGACTCAAAGATTTAAAATTCATTTAATAACTTTTGCAGGAGAAGACCTTTTTACCAAGATTGAATTTTCGCGCCGAGGATTTAAAGGGGAAATTATTGTTCAACCGGTTTCATCAGTTATCTTAAGGGCATACAAGCTGCCGCCTTTATTAGTTCCTCATTACGATATTCAATCAGCAATTATGCAGAAAATAGGAGCACTTACTGCCAGGACAATAATTCAGGCAAGGGATATTTTCGACTTATATATTTTAAGTTCGCAGTATAAGCCTCTTAAAGAAAAAAAGATAAAGATGAGTAAAGCTTTAGCCAAAGCGGGTGAAAATATTTTTGAAATTAGTTTTGAGCAGTTTCAGGATGCAGTTATGTCTTATTTCTCCTTAGATGACCAGAGTGTATATAATTCGTCAACAGCCTGGGATGAAATCAAGTTAAAGGTAGCTAATTTTATTGATGACTTACGGAGAGAATATGCCTAAAGGCTCTATTTTGGTATTTATTAAAAAGCTGGAGCGGCCGGTATTTACCACACATGAATTAGCCTCTTTTTCAGGGAAGTCTCTTTCGGCGACAACCCAGGCACTTACTTTTCTTGAAAAAGAAGGGCTAATTTTAAAGATTTACCGGGGTATCTGGGCTGAAAGAGGGAATAAACGTTTGAATGCCTATAGCGTGATTCCTTTTTTATTCCCCAAGCATCGCGCCTATGTTTCTTTTATAAGCGCCCTGCATTTGTATGGAATAATTGAACAGATCCCCCAGATGGTTACGCTTGCCTCAACCGCTCA
>CAZDME010000038.1:0-13867 GCA_964506785.1 uncultured bacterium
CCCACTAAGGGAATTATCTTTGCTCCTTCATAATAATTTGGAGTTGAAAAAAATCGGAGAATAGGCTCCCGTAATATTGACATTCCAATTACCGCCGGGATGCATAAAATCAGAAAATATCGTGTTCCTGAGGCGACAAATTCCTTGCTTATTTTCTCGCCTTGATTTTCCCAGATGATTATTGAAAGCGGATTAAATGCCAGCGCAAACAAAGAAGTGATAAACAATATGCTGTTCTGCGAAATGGCATAGCTGATTGAATAAATACCGACCTCTTTTGCTTCTCGAAAGAATTCGAGCATATAGCGGTCGGAAAGGCTCAAAATCCAGGCGGCTAAACTGCCGATTACTAAGGGAAAACTATACTTTGCCATTTCCAGCGCCGATTCATAGGGAATACCCTTATTTATTTTCCTTATTTTCCCTACCGCCATCTTCCAAAGAAAAGGCAAAGCCAAACCGGCGCTTAAAACGATTCCCCAGAGTAATCCCCCTAATCCAAAATGAAAAAAGACGATAAGTGATATGCCAAAAATAAAGCCGGCCAGCCTTATCCAGATAGAAAAACCGCTATACCAGTTTATCTGGCGCCTTATTTTTAGAAAATTTAATAATATGGTGAAAAGAGAGCTGAAAATATAGACAATTATTCCGATTTCAAGAAGATTAAAAAGATTCTCCGGGATTCGTTTCTTTAGAAAAACGATAGCGCTTAAGAAAATTAAAGATGTTACAAAAAGGGTCAAAAAAGTCAGCTTTAGTATCAACGCGGAAAATTCTTCTCTTTTCCCTTTTTTCTCGTAAGCGGGGTAAAACCTTGAAATTGAAAGGCCAACCCAGCCGCCAACTATGGTTAAAATAGAAACAACCCCTATCGCCAGAACATAACTTCCATAATCAGACGGAGGAAATAAACGGGTAAGAATAGGCAGGCTTATCACCGTCACTATGGAGGGAATAATTTTTGCCGGAAAATACTGTCCTATATCCTTAAAAAGTTTTCTAATCATAGTGAATAGTAAAAAAAACAACCCTCCTTGAGAGTTGCCGTTAAAGCTCTTCTATTCTTAAGGTTTCTTTACTGGGAATTGTTTTGGCTGAATTTGCCGCTACAGAAATTCTTTGAGTCTTTTACTGCGGGTCGGGTGGCGCAGTTTTTTTAGGGCCTTTACTTCTATCTGTCTTACTCTTTCCCGGGTAACCTTGAAAATATCTCCGACTTCCTCCAATGTCCGGGGATAGCCGTCACCGATTCCAAAACGCAGCCGCAGGACTTTTTCTTCCTTTTCCGTCAGGGTAGTCAAAATCTTCTGCATTTGATCCTGGAGCATCTGCGAAGCCGTTGCCCAGGCCGGAGAAATAGCTGATTCATCTTCGATAAAATCGCCAAAATGAGTGTCGCCTTCTTTACCGATCGGCGTTTCTAAAGATATGGGGTGCTGGGCAATTTTCAAAATACCCCTGACTTTCTCTGCGGTAATATCCATCTTCTTAGCTGTTTCTTCTGAAGTAGGATTGCGGCCCAATTTCTGCACCAGATGTTTTGAAGCCCGGGAAATTTTATTCATTGTTTCAATCATATGAACCGGAATGCGAATGGTTCTCGCCTGGTCAGCAATGGCCCGG
Source organism: uncultured bacterium (assembly GCA_964506785.1). Classification (GTDB taxonomy): domain Bacteria; phylum CAZDME01; class JAYEMH01; order JAYEMH01; family JAYEMH01; genus CAZDME01. The sequence goes on from CAZDME010000038.1 coordinate 1,627, forward strand.
GTAATCGCCTGGCGGATCCACCAGGTGGCATAAGTAGAAAATTTAAAGCCTTTTTTGTATTCAAATTTATCTACCGCCTTCATCAAACCGATGTTCCCTTCCTGGATAAGGTCTAAAAAAGTTAATCCCCGGTTAACATATTTTTTGGCAATACTTACTACTAAACGCAGATTAGCTTCGACTAAATCCCGTTTGGCTCTGATAACGGCAAATTCCTTTGTTCTTACTTCTTTAGCCTGTTTTCTAAATTTGTCTAAGGGCGTTTTTAAATCTAATTCAACCCGGCGTAACTTCCGAGCGTGTACGGAAAACACTTTATTCAATTCGTGGAATTGCTTGATATCTATTTTGTATCTCCGCTTGATTATCTTCCGGGTAATCTTCCTTTTTTTAAGCTGTTCCGTCAAAAAAATAAATTCTTTGGGGGTAAGCTTCCGTTCTTTAAATATTCTGGCAAATTGTTTTTCTTCCTTTTGTATTCTAAATTCCTGCAGGCCGATTTTTACGACAATCCGATTAATGTGATACTGCCTTAGCTTAAACTGATTTATAATTTCAATCGCTTTTGAATGCCAGTCATCGAAATAATGCTCATAGCGGATTCTATCTTCCTGCGACAATCTTTTACGGGAAAGTTTTTTCTGATAAAAAAGCATTTGCCTTTCCGCCGATTTTACCTGTTGCAATAATTTTGGAAGATTCCGTAAAAATTTTCTCTTTGCCTTTGGGGTTTCAATTTTGCAATATTCTTCTAAATTGATTTTTTTCTTTACAATCTTCTCTCCTAATGATTTTACCTCTTTAATGGATAGATTCGTGCCGACTACTGCCTGCCGAAGACTCTCTTCTGCGTCTTCAATTTTTTTAGCTAAATTTATTTCCTGATCCCTGGTTAGAAGAGGGATACGCCCCATTTGCCTGAGATAAATCTTTACCGGATCCTCAACCGCCGGAACTTCGCCAATAAGCTTCTCCGGCAGCAGCTCTATTTTTTTTCTTCCTTCCAAAACAACCGAATCTACTACTTCAATATTAAGACTGTCTAACATCATTAAGATGTTATCCATCTCATCGGATGAACTAATCTCTTCGGGAAGCAAATTATTGACTTCTTCGTAAGTCAGATGTCCTTTCTGCTTGCCTAAAGAGATAAGTTTTTTTATCTCTTCGCCTTTCCTGCTGATATTTTTTTTTGTCCGTTTCTTCATTTACCTTTACCGTGCTTTGACAACATTCTGATATTCGCTGAGAAGCCTTCTTATAGTCTCATCTTCGCCCTTAGCTTCAGCCAGCTTTATCTCTTTTTCCAATTCCTTCTGTCGTTTCAATCTTTTTCTTTTCTTTATATACTCAAGGCAATCCCTTAGTGCCTTTGCTTCATCGTGAAAAACAGTTTTATTTAAAATGATAAAAGTCAGGATATCGCGGGTTTTTTCCTCAGGGAGAAAATTAATCAGCGATTTGCTTGAAGGTAATTTATCATCCCGGCCATAGCGCCAGATAAATTCGGCAATTTGCCGTAAATTACCGTCATAGAAATCGCTTGGTTCTATCTCTTTTTTAACCTCATCCAGGATATCTTCCTTTTCGAAAATTAACTTGATCAGGCTTCCTTCGGCATCAAGCGAAAAATTCGGAAAAACTCCCTCGGGAGCTGCCAGCGGTTTTCCTCTCTGGGAAAGCTTATTAAACTCCTCCATTACATCGCTTTCTTCTATGTTGAGACGCTCTGATATCTGTTTAATCATCTCCCGCCTGGCAATGCTATTTTCAACCAATTTAACCCAGGGGAGCATTCCCTCGACAACAGCCACTTTACCGTTAAGATTTTTAACGTCGCACAGGTTCAGAAGCCTCTCCAGATTATATTCAAAAAATCCCTTGGCTTCATTGACGGCGGCAAGAAAAGCCGCTTTTCCGTTCTTCCTGATAAATTCATCCGGATCAAACCCATCCTTCAATGACACAATCCGCACTTGAAGCTGCTCTCGAAGCAAAAGTTCTATTCCTCTCAAGGTGGCCGCTGTTCCGGCGGCATCCGGGTCATAAACCAGAATAACCTCTTTGGCCAACCTCCTGAGTGCGCGAACCTGCCCTTCGGTAAAAGAGGTGCCTGAAGAAGAAACTACATTGGTTATGCCGGCTTGATAAAGCGAGATAAAATCAAGATAGCCTTCCACGACTAAAGCGCTGCCGGACTTGCGGATATCGTCTTTAGCAAAATTAAGCCCATAAAGAACGGCGCTTTTTTTAAAAACAGGCGTCTCGGGTGAATTAAGATATTTTGGCTGGGTATCATCCAATACCCGCCCGCCAAAGGCAATCACCCGGCCGGTAACATCAAAAATAGGAAAGATAATTCTTTTCCGGAAATAATCGAAATATCCCTCTTCATTCATCCGGGGGGAAATTAAACCGGCTCTTTCTAAAAGGGATAAAGATATCTTTTTCTGCTGGGCCGCCAGACATAAACCGTCCCTTTTCAAAGGGGCATAGCCTAAACGCATCTTTTCTATGGTGCTTTTCCGAATCTGCCGTTTCTCTAAATATGACAGGGCAATTTGCCCTTCCCTCGTTTCTTTAAGGCAATGCGCAAAATAATGACTGGCCGTTTCATTGAGGTCTAAGATAGACCGGGCTAACCCGGAGTTCTGTCCGGAAGCAAAAAAACTCTTGGAGATGCTAATCCCTTTTTTCTCAGCCAGAACCTTTACCGATTCTCCAAAACTCATTTGATTATACTTCATTAAAAATGAGAAGATATTGCCGCCTACCCCGCAGCCAAAACAATGAAAAATTTGCTTATCGGGGTTTACATAGAAAGAGGCGGTCTTTTCGCTATGGAAAGGGCAAAGGGCTTTAAAATTCCGGCCTGATTTTTTTAATTGAACGTGGCCGGAGATAACCTCAACGATATCGTTTTGGTCCTGAATTTTTTGAATTAAATCATCGGGAATACGGCCACCCATATTACTTCCTTCTTATTCGTTCAAAGCCGGAACAATTTAAAATATTCAGTTTGCCTTTTTTCTCTATTTTATCTAAAATTAGATTCAGCCCAATTGAATCACTGGACATATGTCCGGCAATAATCACATTAAGATGATTCTTTTCTGCCTCTTTGAGGTTTTCTTCTTTAATGTGCATACCTATAATAGTGCCTACTCCCGCTTCGACCAGTTTACTCATGGCCGTTTTAGGGCCGCCGGTGCCGCCGGTCATATCGACCAAAATTTTCCCCGCTTTATTCTCTGCGTTTCCAGAGACGATTTTTGGCTGGGCAAGATGATTTTTTATCTGCAGTTTATACTCTGGAAGTTCCTTTAAAACGGCAATAACATCCTTTAATTTGTCGCAGTGACGCTTTTTAAATATTTTCTGCAAAAATAAAGTAACCAGATTATCGGCCGGGGTATGAATACACATTAAAGGGACGTTTAAAAGCTGGGCGGCCGCTACGGTTCTCATGTGATTTACCGGGAGCAGCCCTCTTTCTACCTCTTTAATCCTTCCGCCCATTATACCCTCGGCGACATTAATCGGGACGCCAAATTTATGAAGAATATCGATTTGCACCGGCATCACTTCAGATAAAGCGGCTAAGGCTTTCCCTTCGGGATGATGAGAGAGGACTAAATCAATCTTTTTTCCCTTCTTTTTTAAAATTTCGGCTAAAAGGAGCTCTCCTACCTCGATATCAATACCCACCATAAGATTCTTGACAACCGTTTTTTCCCCTCCATTTAAAATGCGGGTATCGCTAAAAGGGTTCCACAGTTTTTCTAAGTCAAAGGCATCCTTATCTTCTTTATCCATTTTTTCATATTTCTTTTTAAGTTCGGCTAATTCTTTCTTTACCTTTTCCTTGCCCCGGGGATCAGCCTCGATACCGGCTTCTACGGCTATTTGATAGATTTGTTTAATTTCCATTCGTCTCCTCCTTTTCGTAATTGCCTTAACTCTTTAATTTTCTGCGGAATAAAGTTTTCTTTATCCTCAGCTAAATCATCTAGAAAATCCTGGTAGATAGTTAAAGAAGGGGTATCTTTAAGCTGGTCGACCTTTTCTTTGCTGATAAAAGTGCCGATAGAATCAATATGAGGCGATATTCCTCTTCCGGGAAAAATCGCAACCAACCTTTCATAGACTTTTAGCGAATGACGCAAAATCCATCCGGAAAGGTTGGAACGATAAACTTGCATATTTACAGCCAGCGGCAGGTTAATTTTTAAAATCAGGACTAAAATTAAAGCTGTAATTATCAACCCTCGGCCTAAACCGAAAAGGGCTCCGCCCAGGCGGTTACCGACAGTCAAGGTAACGTGCCGGGCGCTAAAAAAAGTAATAAGGCGTCCCAGGATAGAAAAAATAAAAATTACCGCCAGCAGTACAATAATAAAAACTGCCGCTTTATTTTCAACCAGAGGCAAATCCCATCGGGTTTCGATAGATTTAATGATATTGCTTTGATAATAGGTAGCTAAAAGCAGCCCAAGGACAACACCTATGACTGAAAAAACTTCTCTAATCAAGCCTTTGCGAAAACCCAAAAAGGTACTCACCGCTGCCAAACCAATTATTGCATAATCAAGAAAGTTTAGGTCCATATCCCCATCCTCACTGCCCAGGATTATATCATAAAAACAGCATAGAAAGCAAATTTACTTATTCTCAAGACAGAGCCTTCTTTTGTAAAAGTTATTCAGGATGCGTTTTCTCCTGCCATTCAAGGTTACATATAAGACAATTTTAGCTGATTCCCCGGATGAACTTTAACCAGGTGGTTGATTAAAGAAGCCTTTCCGGGAAAACTAAGGCGGAAATAATTTCTGGTCAATCCGGTCAAATTTCCGTCTTTATCCTTTTTCTCTACCAGAATCTCCAGCGCTTTGTCTTTTTGAGCGGCCCAATATTTCTCTTTTAGCTTTTTAGCTAACTGGTGTAATTCCTGACTGCGCCTTTTCTTTATTGCCAGCGGGACTTGTCCGGAAAAATCAGCCGCCGGAGTTAGCTCTCTTGGCGAGAAGGTGAAAATGTGCAAATGGGTAAATCCTATTTTTTTCACTAAATCTTTGGTTTTTTGAAAATGCCTCTCTTTTTCTCCCGGGAAGCCAACCATAACATCGGTGCTAAAGGTCGCTTGAGGGATTCGCGCTTTAATTTTCTTGATTAGGCTTTGATATTGACTCCGGTTATAGGTTCTTCCCATCCGGGAAAGAATCTCGTCGTCACCGCTTTGCAGCGAAATGTGAAAATGGGGACAAACCTTTTGGCTACCGGCAATCTGCTCGATTAATGCGGGGCTCAATTCACCCGGTTCTAAAGAACTAAGCCGGACTCTCAATAATCCATCTTTCTCCTCTAATTCCTGTAAAACCTCAGCTAAATTACTTTGGGGCTTCAAGTCTTGCCCGTAAGAGCCCAGGCGGATTCCGGTTAAAACCACTTCTTTAAATCCATGTTTTAAAAGCCGCTTGATTTCTTCTTTTACTTCAACCTTGGACCGGCTTATCATCTCTCCCCGTACCCGCGGCACCAGGCAATAACGGCAACGGGCATTACAGCCATCCTGGATTTTAACAAAAGCCCGGGTGTGGTTATAAAATCGTTCAACCTTTAAATTTTCCCAGCTGGTTCGCTTTTTATTATCAGAGACGGCAATCTCTTTTTTCCCGCTTGTTAAGGCCTTTTTAAATAAACTGAAAATCTGTGCTTTTTCCGGATTTCCCGCCAATAAAATAACCCCGGGAAAATCGGCTAATAATTCCGGCTGCCGCTGGACCAGGCAACCGGTAAGTACGATTTTCGCCCGGGGGTTAAATCTTCTTGCCTGCCGGATAGCATACTTCGATTCCTTATCGGCTTTGGCCGTAACCGTGCAGGTATTAATAAGGTAAACATCGGCTTTCCCTTTGAAGGGAACAAGGGAAAAATCATCCTTTAGAAATTCGCCGACAATGGCTTCGGTATCGTATTGATTAACTTTGCACCCTAACGTATAACTGGCTATCTTCAGATTCATTATTGCCTTCAATTTTTCCGTCTTCTGTTTTCTGTCTTCCGTCCTCTGTCTTCCGTCTTCTGTTTTCTGTTATTTATAAAAACCACTTGCCAAGAAACCCTTTGTTTTTCTGGTAGCTTTCCTCTAAAGTTTTGCCTAAATCTCTGATTAGCCTTTTCTGCTCCTGCGTAAGATTAGAGGGCACCTGAACAATTACCCGGACATATTCGTTACCTTTGCCCCGTCCGTGCAAATTAGTAATACCCTTGTTTCTGAGACGGAAAATCTTATTGGTCGGCGTGCCGGCGGGAATTTTCATTCGGGCATTACCTTCTAAGGTAGGCACTTCAATCTCCCCCCCTAAGGTGGCCAGTGGGAAGCTTATCGGCACTTCAAGATAAATATCATCTTCTTCTCTTTTAAAAATCTTATGAGGCCGTAAGTGAATTAATATATAAAGATCCCCTGAGGGCCCGCCTTTTTCTCCGGCTTCACCTTTACCGCGCACCCGGATATGGGTGCCCTCGTCGACACCCGGAGGAATCTTAACGCTTATTTCGGATTCCTTCCTGACCTTACCCCGTCCGTGACAGCTCAGGCAGGGATCAGAAATTATCTGGCCGCTCCCTCCACACTGATCACAGGGCTGGCTAAAACTAAAAAATCCCTGCCGGTATTGAATCTGGCCGTTTCCCCGGCACCGGGGACAGGTTTTCTTTCCCGTCCCTGGCTTTGTCCCTTCACCGTTACAAACCGGGCAGATAACCGTATGATAAATATCGACTCTTTTTTCTGAGCCAAAAGCAGCCTCTTCTAAGGTTACCGTTAAGCGGTATTCTAAATCCGCGCCGCGCCGCGGCCCCCGCCGCCGGCTGCCTCGCCCGCCAAAAAAATCGAACAAATCGCCAAAGACATTGCCGCCAAAACCCAAATCAGAGAAAATACTCCCGAAATCCGTGCTTTTAAAGATATCTTCATAGCTATATTGCTGGTCGATACCGGCGTGGCCAAACTGATCGTAGGCGCTTCTTTTTTTCGGGTCGGTAAGGACAGCATAGGCCTCAGAAATTTCTTTAAACTTCTCCTCTGCCTCTTTCTTTTCATCCGGGGCGACTCGATCCGGATGATACTTCATCGCTAACTGCCGATAAACTTTTTTTATCTCTTCGTTAGAAGCATTCTTGCCTACCCCTAACACTTCATAATAATCGCGCTTAACAACCAATTATCTACCTCATTTTTACTGTTCCTGGTACCCTGATATCCTGATATCCTGATATCCTGATACCCTAATCTATTTTCTGTCTTTATCGTCTTCTTCCTTAAACTCGGCATCGACTACGTCTTCTTTTTTCCCCTCTTTCGGCCCGCCCGGTGATTCTTTTTCTTCTGATTGAGGCGGCGGAGTTCCTCCCGGACCGGCTCCCTGGTTTTGCTGTTGCTTGGCCGTTGCTTCCCGGTAAACCGCCTCGGACAATTTATGGGAAGCCTGGGAAAGTTTTTCAATACCTTTCTTTACCGACTCGGTATCATTTCCTTCCATAACCTTCTTTAAGCTCTTAATTTCCTCCTCTATCTTTCCTTTTTCCGCCGCGCCTACCTTATCGCCATAATCGCGCAGGGCTTTCTCGGTGGTAAAAATTAAGTTGTCGGCCTGGTTACGCGCTTCCACCAATTCCTTTTTCTTTTTATCCTCTCCGGCGAATTTCTCCGCCTCTTTAATCATTTTATCGACTTCATCCTTAGAGAGCTTTGTCGGAGCGGTTATACGCATTGACTGTTCTTTTCCCGTTCCCTTATCTTTGGCCGAAACATGCATGATACCGTCGGCATCGATATCAAAGGAAACCTCAATCTGAGGAATACCCCGCGGCGCCGGAGGGATACCAACCAGCTGGAATTTACCCAAGCTGACATTATCTGCCGCCATTGGTCTTTCTCCCTGTAAAACGTTTATTTCTACCGCCGGTTGATTATCGGCCGCCGTTGAAAATATCTGGCTCTTTTTTGTCGGGATGGTGGTATTCCTTTCAATCAAGCGGGTGCAAACTGAGCCTAAGGTTTCAATACCTAAGGATAAAGGGATAACATCTAATAGAAGGATATCCTTTACCTCTCCGGTAAGTACCCCGGCTTGAATGGCCGCCCCCCTGGCCACACATTCCATCGGGTCAATACCTCTTTCTACCTTCTTGCCGACATAATCCTCGACAAATTTGTGAACCACCGGCATCCGGGTTGGTCCGCCGACTAAGATTATCCGGTTGATATCATTCGGCTTAAGTCCGGCATCCGATAAAGCCTGCTCCATAGGATGTTTACAACGGTTGATAACCGGCATTACCAGTTCTTCCAACTTTGCCCGGGAGACGGAGATGGTTAAATGCTTTGGCCCGTGGGCGTCAGCAGAAATAAAGGGAAGGTTTATCTCTGTCGTCAAGACATTAGACAGCTCTATCTTGGCTTTTTCCGCCGCCTCTCTTAATCTCTGCATGGCCATTTTATCCTGTGTTAAATCGATGCCGTTATCTTTTTTAAACTCACCGGCGATATAGTCAATCAGGTTATTGTCCATATCGGTCCCTCCTAATTGAGTATCACCGCTGGTTGATTTAACCTCAAAAACCCCTTCGGCCATTTCCATAATAGTTACATCTAAGGTTCCGCCGCCAAAGTCAAAAACCATTATCTTCTGCTCTTTCCCGGCTTTATCGACACCATAGGCCAAACAAGCGGCTGTCGGCTCGTTAATAATTCTTTTTACCTCGAGTCCGGCAATAACCCCGGCATCTTTGGTTGCCTGGCGCTGGTTATCGTTAAAATAAGCCGGGACAGTAATTACGGCTTGGAGGACATTCTCACCCAGATAGGCCTCGGCATCCTGCTTAATCTTTTGCAGGATAAAAGCGGAAATCTGCTGGGGAGTAAATTCTTTGCCATGAACCTTCACTTTATCGTCTGTCCCCATTTTTCTTTTTATGGCCGTAATCGTTCCTTCGGGATTACTGACCGCCTGCCGGCGGGCCGGCTCACCCACTAATTTTTCGCCGTCTTTGGTAAAAGCAACGTAAGAGGGAAAAGCCTTGCCCCCCAGGGTTGTGCCTTCCGCGCTGGGGATAATGGTTGCTTTTCCGCCTTCCATAACCGCCGCCGCTGAATTTGAAGTTCCTAAATCGATTCCAATAATCTTTGCCATTTTTTACCTCCTTTTAACTTTATGTTATTCACCATTCACTTCTTTTTACTCACCTTGACCATCGCCGGCCGAATTACCCGGTCGGCCAAGAGATAGCCTTTCTGCAGCTCCTCAATAATCGTTCCTTCCGGATGTTTATCCGCTTCTTCCTGGCTGACAATTTCGTGCAGGCGCGGGTCAAATTTCTCTCCGTCGGTTTTCATCTCAACCAGCCCGGTTTTACTCAAAATTTCCTTAAGCTGTTTCTGAATCATTATTACCCCTTGTTTTAAAGAATCGAAATCCCGGTGATTATGGGCCGAATCTATGGCCCGCTCAATATTGTCCATTACCGGGAGCAATTCCTGAATTAAAGATTCTTCGGCAAATTTAATAAGATTTTCCTTATCTCTTTCGGTGCGTTTTCGGAAATTCTCGAATTCAGCCTTAAGGCGAAGCAACTGGTCATATAATGCTTTGTTTTTCTCCGTTTCCTCGTCAAATTGCGTTTTCTTTGAATAGATAATAGAGCGGTCCTTGTATATGCTCATAGCTTGCACTTATCTCCTTCTTATGTTCCGGCTAATTGATTAATGGTGGAAGTCAATTGTTTGGCCGTCGAGGAAACCAAGGCCACGGCTTTGCGATAATCCATTCTCTTCGGCCCAATTACCCCTACCGTGCCAACCGAGACATTGCCCAATTTATAGGAGGCAAAAACAATGCTGCAATCCTCCATATCTTTACAGGCACACTCCCGGCCGATTAAAATCCTGATTTCATCAGCTTCTGAATTTTTAAAAATACGCTCAAAGGTTTCTTCCTTCTCCAGGCTTTTAAGCAAACTGCCGATTTTTTCTCTATCTTTAAATTCCGGTTCATCCAGAAAAAAACTGGTCCCATCCAAAAATATTTTTTTCTTCCCTTTTGTTTTAAGGAACTCTTTAAGTATCCGCTGGGCTTTTCTATAAAGGCGGCTAAAACTTTCTTTAGAAGACCCTTTAATCCCTAAGAGACTTTGCTTTAACGATTCTTTATTCCGCTTATTCAAGAGCAGATTTAATTCCCGGAGTTCTTCCTCGGAAATCGGCTCTTCGACCTGAATAAATTTATCATCCACCAGGCCGAAGCTGGAAACCAGGAGCATAAGGATTCTTTTGCCCCCGGTGGCCACTAATTCAATCCGGTCAAGGTTCTCTCCGGCAGACTGCGGGGCTAAAACAACCGCCGTATGATGGGTAACCGAAGCCAGCTTTTTTGAAGCCCTCCTGATAATCTCGTCAAGATTTCTCCTTTGGGAATGATATTCCCGGTTCAAATCCGAAAGGATTAACTTATCTATTTTTTCAATCTTAAGCAGATTATCGACATAAAAACGGTATCCTTTATCGGTCGGCACCCGCCCGGCGGAAATATGCGGCTGCTTAAAATATCCGAGGGACTCCAATTCAACCATTTCGTTGCGAATAGTCGCCGGGCTTAAATTCAAATGATAATTTTCAACCAAGGCCCGGGAGCTAACCGGCCGGCTGGTTTGAATATATGACTCAACCGCCACGCTTAGAATATTTTTTTTTCTTTCATTGAGCTTTTCTTTAACCATCGCCCTTTCCCCGGAATTTGGCACTCTCAAAGTTTGAGTGCTAAATTATAGCACTTCCCTTATTTTTGTCAAGAAAAAAATAAAAACCTTTTTCTCCCGGCGATTATTCCTCTCCCTGGGCAGTAGAAAGCTGGAATTAGCAACAAGGGGTGATTTCCGGGAGTAAAAGAATATTTAATAGGAATGATTATGAAGCGCTATGAAGCTGGAGGATATCGTTATACTCATCTATTTCTTTTTTGATATCATCAGTGGTCCTTAGGGGTTGTAGAATTATAATATTAGCGTTGCTGTCTGCCGGGGTTTGGAAAATGTCGGCCAGTGAATAAACACTGATTCCCCCGGGCCTATCATCGAATAATACTATCTTTACCTGCCTATCTTTAGCTAATCGCAAGAGAGCATTTTTGTTTTCTTGCCTGATTTTACCCTTAATTACAGAAAGATGGCTTCCCGGAGTAATCGTCTTTTTAGCTAATTTTATAAGTTGGCCTATTTCCTCTACTTCATCAGAATTAACCAGAACCTCATCCTTCACTATAGTTACAATTCCTATCTTTGAATCTATTTCGCCAAGCATCTTTTCTAAAACCCTGGCCTTTCTTAAATCCTGGGCGGTTATAAAAATCTTCCCCAATTTGCCATTATCAGAAAGAACCCTTAAAACATTTTCGGCATCTATAAGGCCGCCGTCATTTAACAACTCTTCGGCATAAATAATAAAATTCTGTTCAGTTTTAATATCCTTAACTAATTCAGCGGTTAATTCTGGGTATTCGGCTTTTCCTTTTAATCTTCCCCTGAAATCTTTAAAAAGAACCGGTAAGTTTAAGATTTCCTCGGCGTACTTTTGCTGTTCCGGATACATATACGCTCCGGGTATAGTCAAAAATTTCAAAAGATGTCTTCTGGCTCCTATTAACCTATTCTGCCTAAAGTATAAAATGCCCAGATTATAATGGGCTTCAGCAAAACGGGGTATTATCCTTATTGCTTCTTTATAAAATTCTTCTGCTTTTTCTAATTCCTCTAATAAACCCTGTTCTAGGTATAATATCCCCAGATTTAAATATGCTAACGCATATCGAGGATTTATATCTATCGCCCGCTTATAACATTTTTCTGCGGCTTCCTCTAATCTACGCCTCATTATTATTACTTCTTCTAATCTTATCTTTTGAATGGCGGCGGCTTGTTTAGCTTTTTCTTCTTTTTCTCTTTTAATCCTTAGTTTCTCTATCGCCTCTTTTATAGCTTCATCTCTCGCCTTTTTCGCATATATTATCCCCAGTTCTGTATATAATAGAGTTTGCATTTCGGTCACTGGCTGTGTAAGCTGCAGTTTCCGGTGGAACCTTGAAACGGGTTTAATTTCTTGTTTTACTTCAACTTCGTATATATCTTTGATATCCTCCGGCAGTTTTAATCTCTCTTTAGGAATAATGCCGGAAGCCTCCGGTTG
>CAZDME010000039.1:0-13596 GCA_964506785.1 uncultured bacterium
AAGAGAAAAAAAAGTTAGAAAAAAAAAAGAAAAAAAACGGTATAGAAAATGCCTTGAAAGATAAAAAGCTGAAAGAATTCTGGGAAAGGTTGGAAGGGGTAATAGAAGAACATGGCATAGAGGAATTATTTTATTTTGAACCTCAGCGGAGCAAACAGATGTTTCCTTTCCATTCAGAGCAGGCTGAATTGGAAAAAGCTAAATTGGGAGTAGTTGAACAGCTTCTCTCTCTGGGAGATTACAATCTTTATATACAGAATAGGGAAAGACAGCTGATAGCCTCGGAAATAGGCCTTTACCCGTTTTTATTTAGCCTTCGCTTCTCCAGTGACGAAGAGTTAGAGGCGATATATGGTGAAAAAGGGCGTATATCGCGCGGTGATTGGCAGCAACTAAAAGATATAGTTCTTGGTAAATCAGGAAGGGTGAAAGTTCCGGTAGTTGAAATAGCTGATTTATTAGATGAGCGAAATAAGGGTTTCTATGGCCATGCCGAAAATGTTAATGTTACAAGAAGAATCTGGCGGTCTTTACATTTAGACCGGGAAGGCCGAAAGGCGCTCGGGCTGGATGAGGCGGTTAATGCAAAGAGGATTTTTTATCCGGATGAATTTAAACCCGGTGAAGGCAGTTCTTGTCAGGGAATCATTAAGGGGACGGTTAATACCGGCAGAAAGGTTATCGTTGACCATAATAGCTATATCGAAATTGAAAAGGGAAAAGCACTATTTATCCCCAGCGGATTTATTATTGATAATTGCCGGTTTGAAATCACTGAAAATTTTCCGGTCAGGTTTTACGGAGAGAAAGGACGGGTAACCGGGCTGGAATGGACTGCCGGTAAGGAACTTTACGATGTCAATGGAGCGAAGGTGGAAGAATTGATATTACGCGGCGATGAAACAGTAACCGCAATTGATATTGTTGATAAAAACGGCCAGACCAAATCGTATCTTTGCCGTTTAATTAACAGCCTGCCCCGCCGGGAGGTTAAAATAGGAGATATCTATAATATTCAGGATGAAGACGGCTGGAAGTATTTAGTCAACCAGCATCCGGAAATGCTGAGCCAATATGAAGATAAGTGGGAGGAGATTAAGGAGAAACAGTTTATAGATTTAGAAATATTTGGCGGATTCACCTATTATGAAGCTTTAAAACGGGTTGATGCTCTGAAATCGTACCAGAGGACAATTAACCTGCAAATAATGCTTCAGGAAGAGGAGAAAGGACTGGGTATTGAAGAAATATTTAAGGAAGAATTTAAAAAAGCGGCCCCATTCCTTTCCCCGCGGGAACAGCTTATTATTCTTCTGAGGGCCTATACTGATTTTACTTTAGGAGAGATTGCCGAAAATGAAGAATTTCTTGATTTTACCGGTAATGCCAAAACCGGAAAGAAAGTTGGCAAACAGAGAATTGGAGATATTCAAGATAATGCTTTAAGTAAGTTGAGAAAGTGGAATATGGAGCTGGCCTCTTTTTCAGCCATGCTTGAAAGAAAAAGTTCCAAAGAAATAAATAATATCCCTGAAAATTTCCGCATGGCCTTGTTTAATTTAAGCAAAGAGGAACGGAAACAGCAGATGATACCTCGAGCGAAAGTGGAATTATATCTCTGGGCAATAAATAGGGACCCGAAGGGAATAGAAAAGGAATGGACTATAGCGAAAATTGCCCGGGATTCGGGTATTAGCGCTGTTACTATTATAGCTCATTTGCCGGCTGTCCAAAAACTCCTGGATACCGAAAACCTTCCGTCAATTAAGATAAAAGAAACCAAGAAGAAAATACTCAATCCACAAAAGGAAATTTATCAATGGGCCTGTATGAGGGATGAAGAAGGGAAAGCCAAAGAATGGAGCCAGGAAGAAATCAGCCGGGCGACGGGCTGTACTCTAGAGCAGGCAGATAAATATCTTCCTGATGTTGAGCTTGATTTGCAAAACAATAATGAAGGTATAATTAAATTAAAGCCGGATTTAGTAACTGTTACCGGCCAGAGTTATATGGTTAACTATTTCAACCTCGATATCAATCAAGAAGGGTTATATCCTTCTCCTATAGAATTTGAAGGGAATAAACTACAGGAAATAGTCGGCTGGGGTGATTCCGTGAGTGAAAAACTGCAGCCATTTAGTATACGGCTTGGGCAGGAAAAAAGAAATTTCAGAATTTTATATGATGAAGTAAAAAGAAGAATAATACTATTGAGGGAAATAAATGGTAGATGTATCCCGAGTGAATACTTCGAAATACAGTTGGAAGGAAAGTGTAAAGGTTTAGTTTGGTACAAATATAGTGAAGGGAAATCTGTTCTGGGTGCGGTCCCGCCGGTATTTACAGGGTTGGAAAGAAAAATCGGAAAATCGGAAGAATCAAAGATAGACAAAACGTTGATTATCGGAGCGGTGCGCGAAGCGGTGGAGGCCAGAGAATTAGAGTTAAAATATCCTGAAGCCACTGTCTATTTCTTAGCCCGTCTTCCGGAAGATGATAGATATATCCGGGCATATCCGGTCCAGGGAAAAATAACAAATAGCCCGTTTATGGTGCAGGAAGAAAAACAGGTAAGCCAGTTAGCCGATAGTTATGCCGTTGATAAAGATAGCCGGTTGAAGGTTATTGCTGAATCAGGGAGGCATGAGGTTAATGAAATGGTCGAGAAATTTGCTAATCTTCTGGTTTTATTGGATAACCAGGGAATTAAACCGGCGGATGAATTAACGGTTTCTATAACCGGACTGACTTCAAAACCGGAAAGAACCAGGCGTTTTATATCGGAAAGAACAGGTAGAAAAAGAGAAGAAGATGCCGGGAAGATAATCGAAGGTATTTTTCAGGCGCTTAGGGCGCGTAAAAGAAAGGATTTAAGCGGAAAAATTGAAGAACTTACCTCAAGCGGAAGGCTCATCCTGCGATTTGCCGGAGTTGACCTTGCTTATAGGTTTGATAAAGAGGAGAGAAAATGGGTAAAGGCAGGGGTGCAAGATAAGGCAGCTAAAAACAAAGGTTCTCTCAAAAAATGCCTTGAGACGATGCTGAATAATGGTTGCTTTATATACGAAGATAAGGATAACTCGCTAAGCTTGGAAAAATTAATCGAGTTAAGGGGGATTAACCCACAGACCGGAAAGTCATACAGCCTTCCTACCGTCAGTCGAGAATTAAAATGCCTTTCTAATCTGGGTTTAGTGAAGAAGCATAAAGTTGATGGGATAATCAAATTTTATCTTGGTGACCAGCTAAAAGGCATATCAGAGGAGGTTAGAGAAAAAATTCTTGCTATCCCTCAGCTGGATAAACATGCCATTCCAGACGAAGAAATGGGCCGATTAGTGAAAGGCCAGTGGGAGGAAATTGCCGGGATTGAGGATTTATCTATTTTTCTAAAGCAGGATAGTCAGAAGCCATTTGGTAAACGAGTTGAAATATTCCAGGAATTAGGTCAACTTATGCTAAAGGGCCATTATCAAAGAGGGAATTCGCTGGCAGAGATTTTAAATGAACTCCGGCAAAAAGAAAATAAAGGTTTAATAGAGTTGACCATTCCCCGGGTGAATTTTATCCGCAGGCTTATTAAAACCCGCACCAGAGAGATGGAAATAAATGCCCCCTCCGTCTATAACGCCGCAGATAAAGTTTTTGAAGCGCTTTACCCTAAACTCTCTCAGGCTCTGAAAGATTTAACCGCTGAATTATCCAGAGAGATTCTGGGGGTAGAAATTTTGGGAATAGGAAAAGAGGGAAAATATACGACTAAAGATGGAATTCTTTTCCTTGATAAAAAAGGGTATAAATTTGGTCCAAGGTTTTCCAATGTCCGGATTGAGTATGAAACCCGTTTAGCGGAAGCTATCCCGGCCGGAGAGACAAAAAAGAAAAGGATGGTAACCAGAGTATGGTTTTATAAAGATGGGATGGGACCAGAGCAGTTTTCTACCGCCAGGGATAAAAAGACAGGAAAACTTTTGTTTTCTTTTAGAAAACTGCGCCGTTCTAAATACCTCTCTATGGGAGAAGAATACAAAACTGAGGATGGCATTATCATCAGGACAATGCTGACAGACGGAGTGCCCTATATAGGCGGAGAAAAACCTTATCCTTGGCAACCAATGATTTCTTATCGGAATGTCTGGGTAGATATACATGTTCGAAAGGGAAAAAGAGTTAGCCTGCGTTTTATTAGGTTTGAAGGTGGGAATGAAATTATTGACTGCCAGGGTAATTTTCATCCCATTATCTATTTTGGGGAGGGTAAAGATATCAACAGGCAGTTAAAGGAAAAACTTCCTTCAGTAAAAACAAAGGACGAATATCAGGTAAATGCGGAACAATTTAAAGAAGCCCTTCGGCAGGCGGGTTTGCCGGAAGAGATTATTAAAGGCCTTTTTGATGGCCTGGTTAACAAAATGACTTCGCTAAAGATTAAAGCTGCCAGAAGGCGGCAGTTTGCAAAAAGTGGTTTGATTAGCCAAAAACAGCCGGGAATGCTTAAAAATATCGGGACAATCCCTTCAGATAAATTTTCCGAGCGCTTTCAACTTGAGGGGTTTGCCGAAACTATAAAAGATGAATTTAATAAATTTCGCTCAGGCGATGAAGATTTGGCTGGTTATGATTCACTTCAGGCGGGAGAGCTTGTTGTTAGGGGTTACACCCGGGAATATTTTAAAAAGATTAAATCTGAGACCGGCCTATCCCAGCCCTATACCTATGATTTCTTGAGGACGCATCGTTATCCGGGAAGCAAGGGGAGCCAACGTAAATTCATTGCTTCAGTAGAGCGGAAAAATGAGAGAAATCGCGAATTCAGAAAGAAAAAATTTAAAAAAATAGTTGACAAAATCGATATAAGAAGGATTGCTGAGGAATTCAGTATAACGGTGCCTTTCGTCAAAAGGGCTTTGGGACGCACCTTAGACGTTAAACAGACCTTAAATAGTTTGGATAAAGTTAAGTCGGCATCTTTAGAAAGCGGTTTATCCCCACTGCTTGCCTTTCATCTAGTGGGTGTATATCAAATGTCCAAAGAGGATATTAATGAGGGGATTATTACTCTCGCGGATGTTTATAGAAACTTGGAGGAGAAAAGAGCCGATGAAATCCAGGTTTTTAAAGGAGAAATTAACTCTTTGAAAAAGCAACTTTTGTGTCTCCAAAGTGACGAAGATATAAATTTGTATCAAGAGAGCCGTAAAAAACTGGCAGATAATATACCACTAATCAAGTACGATATTGGGAGAGGAAATCCTAAGCTCGATTACATCAAGCAGATTGTAATTGGAAATTTTGAGAAGAAAAAAGATGGATATCCGCGCTATAAAGCTTTTGATGAGGCCAAAGAAATTAAAGAAGCCGGGGAAGGTATTGTCAATTCAAGAAGGACCCTGAGGGGATATCGTGCTCAAGTAACCAGGCTGTGGCAGGAATTCATTGGATTCGAAAAAAAGATTCAAGACGAGAATATTATAAAGGCCAAAGAAACAATGGAGGGGACCTTAAAATCGGTCTTAGCCCAGTTAAAATTATTATCCCCCGAAAATTGTAGCCAGATAGCCAAGGTGATACCCAGACACCTTTTTGATGTCCGCCATAGCTTGCGAAAGAGAATTGTTGAAAGGATGCGCAGGGGTAACCTCTTAACGGATAAGCAGGCAGAAATGCTTATTAAACAGGATGTGGCAGTTTTTGAGAAACGGTTTAATTTGTCTTTATTTTGTCAAAAGCTTAAAGAGAATATGCAGCGATTGGCGATTGAGCCGGTAGAAGGACAAAAAAGCGGATTTGCGGAGTTTTACATCCAGAGGATAGTAAGCAATGGATATGCCTGGAGTCTAATCGATGAAATGTACAAATATATTTCCGGGTTGAACAAAGAGTTACTTTTATCGATAATTAGCGTGCGGAATCCGGGGGCCTATATATTTGTCAACTTCGAAGTTCTATTGCCGTCTTATCTTGAAGAAATAATGGAAAAACTAAAAAATGGAGATAAACTGAATACAGTTAAATTATGTGCCTTGATTAAAAACGGCCAGAATAATAATAAAGAGGCTATTGTTGTCGGGCAAAAGGCTTTCAGCCTTCTTTATAAAGATTATCATTCTAAATACGGTAATAGATTGGAAGAAATCGTTAAGAAGTATCTTCCAGATTGGTCGTTGAGAGATGATTTTTTACAAAAAGCTAAGCTGGCCTGGGTGAAAGGAGTACTGAAAGGTCTTCCAAATTATAGCAGAGATAATGTAAGTCCGGGATACGAAGACAGCGGAAATAATGATGAAAAGTTCTGGGATAAAGTAGAAGATAATTTTATCCTAGAGTTCAGTACGCCAGAAGAGAAAGCGCGCAGAAGAGATTATTTCTCCTTTGTCTCCATAAACACACCGGTAAAAAATAAAAAAGCAGAATCCAAAGGGAAAGACGGCGGTAAGGCGACGATATCGGATTTTAATTCAGACAAAAGCTTAGAGCAATGGAGTTTATTTGATAGAAAGGATGTAATAGATGCCTTTAATAAACTGGAGCAATCTGAACAGGATGTTATTGAACGGGTTATGATTAACGAATTACCTTTAGAGGAGGTGGCTGAAGAATTAGGCTATGAAGTTATAGAGCTGCGTAAGGTTCTGGGGAATGCCGAAGGTAAATTAAGAAAAGTTCTATCCGCCAAGGGGTTTGGCCCGGAAGAAACTCCGCAAAAAAAATCCGGGTTGATTTCTATCCCGAAGCCGGGGTCCCCGGATTCTACTTCGCGCCACTATATACCTCAAAACATGAAAAATGCTTTTAGAGCCGGAGCCTTAAATCTTCTGGGTGTCCCTTCCTCCTTTCCGACTGATAGGGCTTTTTTGAAAAGAGCTGTCGGGCGAAAGGCGGTATGGAGAGATAGATCGCTTGATGATGATTCGGTGAAGAAGTTAGAAGAGCTGAATGAATTAGCGGATGAACTGGGGATGCTTATTGATGATACTCCGAAGGATGAAAAATACGACAGGTATTTATTTGTCTGGATGTTCAGGAACCAGAAGCTGTGTGAAGCAATAAACGACTGCCTTATTGAAATAGACTGGATTATAGATAGATGGAGAGGGAATGAAAGGGAAGAGGCATTTGCCTTTAAGTTAAAGCGGGCCGCGGAGGCGCTTAAGGAGCAGCCGGCAGAGAAAGGTGAAGGACTTATTTTTCAAACAATAGGGGATTTATTGGGACTGACCAGGCAGAGAGCGCAGCAGTTACACCAGGAGGCGGCGTTATTTTTTGCTGAAGGGAACCCGATAGAAGCAATTAACGGAATATTAGATAGTTTTAATGACGAATCTATGGATGATCGGTCAGGGAACCATCTGAATGGTCTATTGGAGAAAATCAAAAAAGGGCCGTTATCATTCGCTCCCCGCTTCAGTGAAAAGGCAGAAGCGGTAAACTGGCTGAGAGGCAACCGCCATTTATTAGGTAATAAAGCCTTAGGCCATCTTATGCGTGAATTATGGAGATTAGGTAAGATTCCCTTCGGTGAGATTATGGAATGGCAGATGTTTGCGGCAGCATTTGATTATGCTTTAAAAAACGAAGGCTTAGTTAAAAAAGAAGTTGAATCTGCTTGGCGGAATTTAAAGGAAAATGAGCGGGAGAAAATCAAGAAAAACCCTTCTAAAATTATTAGGTATATAGATAAGGGTAAATTTACCTATTTGAAAGGGAAGGAGGGGAAAAGCACTGTTCTTTCATCATCCTATTTCTATCTAATTATTCGAATCGGTCTGGGTTTATATTTGAAGGGGGGAAAAGACATTTCTGCAAGAGAAATTACCCGGGCGGGATTATTCAAAACTATGGCTTTTTTTGCCGGCTTTGGATTTTTAACCGGTATTTGGGGTGTTGGGTTTGTTGGATTAATCTCTTTAGTTATTTCGGGGACAGCTTTACTTGAAGCATTTTATGTGAATAAAGCTTTGGTTGAAGGAAGCCGAGAAATTCGGGCCGGACCAGAAGAAATGGATAGATTGATTCCGGCCTTCCGCTATGAAGCTCAGCCGACAGAAGAAGGGGAAAATAAAATTTGCTATATAGATAAAGAAGGCCGGCTCAGAGTTAATCACTTAGCCATGAACCATATCCCTAAACCTCTCCAGTATCACTTCCTTTTTCATGAAAGAATCCATCAGTTAATTAAAACCCGCTCAAACAGATTCGATGAAGTGCTTGCTTATTCGCTGCAATTCCTGCCTTTCCTATATCCGGTAATTTCTTTAATAATTTCTATTGCTTCTTCAAGCTCCTTTTCAGATGAGGAAGCCAAACCCAAAGTCTTAAAGGTCTGTCCCACCTACGGAGAGGCAAAATGGCTGGTTAAAAATACTAAAGGACTGTTTGTTATAAGAGAGGATTTTGATGGTGAAGATAAGAATTTTTATATCAGAGCCCTGTATTTAAAAGAAGACGGCCGGGAAGAACCAGCGGGATTCTGCCGATTCAAAGTATCAAGCCTTCAGGCGTTTACCGGGGAAGACAGCACTGATCTTGGGGTTAAAAAGGAATATCAAAACTTAGGATTAGGAAGAATTATTCTGGCAGCTTTAATGAATTCAGCTAGGGATAAAGGGTGCCATCTTTTTATTGCAAAGCAGCCGCAAACAGCTCTTTTTGATGTGCTTGGGTTTAAGGCTAACAGCGGGGGATCAGTGGTCGGGGCATATAATGCATCTTTTGCCCCGAAGGAGAAAAGCAATGACTTAGAATTGCTTAAAAGATTAGCCGTGCCTATAGATGAGGCAGAAGAATATGTTGACTTAAATGAATCGGGTTTAGATATCAAAGCTATTATTTTTGATTTGGATGATACTTTATATAGAAACGAAGCATTAAAGGAAGATTATGATAACGAAGGGATTAAATTTGTAGCCAAAAGGCTTAAAATAGCCAATCCCGAGACGGTTAAAAAGATATTTTATAATACCCAGCGGGGTTTATCCGAAAAATTTATGGGGCTTTACGGCCGCCCGGCAACGCGCAGTGAAACATTAGAGCAACTGGGCATTAAAGTGGAAGATTGGGGAAAATGGAACAGAAAGAAAATCCGCCCGGAAAGATATCTCACCCGGGATGTTGAATTGCAAAAATCTCTTGTTTCTCTTTCAAAGAAATATAAATTGGCTATTGTAACTGATAATAGCTATGTGCAGACGAAAAGGATATTAAAAGCTTTAGGAATTAAAAAGTATTTTCGGGTGATTAAAGCCGCTGCCCGCAAGCCAAATCGGGCAGTTTTTCAAGCGGCTGTGAAAGAACTTGGAGTGGAGCCTGAGGGATGTATTGCTGCCGGCGACAGATATGAAATAGATGTCCAACCGGCCAAAGAAGCCGGGGCGCAGGAAGGAATCCTTATCAGTTCGCCTGAGGATATCTATAAGTTAGAAGGGCACCTGCAATATAGAAAAAGATTTATTCAGTATTTTATTCAAAATAAGCCCAAAGAGTTTTATCTCGAAGATATTCTTAAGGTGTATAGGGATTTATCTAAAAAGGAAGTTATATATATCATCAATGCCTTGGCAGAGCGGAAATTGAGTGGTGAATATTTTGAAATGTTTGACGACACAGGCAACCCGAGCGGGAAAATTAAGAAGATAGAAGGTGTGCGTTTAGAAGGTAAGAGGGAAATAAAAGAGCCGGATAATCTCAATAGGATAATAGATGAACATCCAGAGGTTGTTCTGGATAATTCAGAATTGGGCCGGGTGGTAAGCCTCAGGGAAATATGGCCTTTTTTAAATCAGGAAGGGGAACAATTATTAAGGGAGTTTTGGACCAATAAAGAGCCGGAAACACTTAAAGCTAATTTGCTGATTGGTTCTGGAGGGGAAATTTTAGGTTATCTTCAATATACTTTGAAAAGCGGCACTAAAGCAGAGTTAGATTTTATTCAGGTTATTCAAAAGCCGGCAGGCATTGAAAACCGCCGTATATATTTAATTTTGATGGGCGCTTTAATTGGAGAATTAAAAGCCCAGGGAATTAAAGAGTTCAGTTGGATTGCACTACCAGGTTCCGAGAGGTTTTACCATAAATGCTTATCGGAAAGAATGGATTATATAACTAATGGAGGATACAAATTTGTCGCTTATCTGGACACAGACGGGCGTTTAAGTAAAAGGCAGAAAGAAGAACAGAAGCGGTTTTTCAAATATTTTGTGCGTCGGGAAGCAAAGGGCGAATCGATTGAAGATAAAGAAAGAGTTACACCTTTAAAAACTAAGGTTTCTAAGATTACTAATCCCCAAAAATTACCAAGTAAGGTAAGAGAATACTGGCAGGGGCACGAATTTTTATATATCCTTGAGAATAAAAAGTTGGGGTATGCCGCTTATGTAGGCGTCCACGCCTATTTTAAAGACTGCCTGATAGACGGGAAATTACAAGCCATAGGAGGCATCAGAAACAAACCATATAGGAATAAGACTGAGGCAATAATAGATGTTTTGAAATTATCGGAAGGGATGTCTAACAAAAATATTTTAGCCGGGGTTCCCTTAGGCGGGGCAAAGATAGTTTTGCCTGATTTCTCAAGAGATTTAATTTCTTTTAACCCGAGGGTTAAGTTATTTAAACCTTTAGTCTCACTTATTTCTTCGGTTAACAGTTTGTATAACAAATTTCTTAGAAGAAGGGTTCTTAAAAATCTCGCTTTGACCCTGGAAGAATTAGGGGTGATGATTACCGGGCAGGATGTGGGAATAAGCAAAAAGGATGTAAACTATATGGCAAAATACGCTCCCAATGTAATCAGCGGCACTCCGGGCCGGGCCCTGGGAGGGAAGCCGACTACGCCTTTTACAGCTGAAGGCGTTTATTATGGAATAAAAGAGGCCGTGAAATTTGCTTATGAGAAGAAATTACCTGGTTTTGATTCTCCAAAGTTGAAGGGAAAGAAAATAACATTACAGGGATTAGGCGGGGTTGGAAGCAGATTATTAAACTATCTTTTAAAAGACGGGGCAATAGTTTATGCCGCTGATGTCAATCCTGAAGCTGTAGAAAGGGTTAAAAAAGAATATGCTAAATTTTTGGAACAAAACTTATTTATTGTGGAAAATCCGGATGAGATTTATCAGGTAAAGGCCGATATATTTTCGCCATGTGGATTAGGGGCGGTATTGAATGAGAAGACAATTCCGTTATTAAAAGAGTCCGGTATAAAGGTTGTTGCCGGGGCAGCCAATAATCAATTAGCGAATCCTGAGAAAAATGGTGATGGCCAACGTTTATTTGAAAGTGGAATTATTTATGTTCCGGACTATGTTATTAATTCAGGCGGTGTCCTGGCGGCTGCCAGTGAAGCTTTAGGATACGATTTATCCGCCAAGGTTAAAAATATTGCCCGGACAGTAAGGGAGATTTTGGGGAAATCGTTTAAAAAGAGAAAACCTGCATCTGAGGTTGCTGATATTTTAGCCGGGGAGAAAATAAAGGAAATTAGAGTAAGCCGCTTTGAAGGAAAAACTTCATCAAAAGGGACGATAGCAAAATGCTTTAAGACAATGTATGAAAATGGAATTTTCAAAGGGAACGCTAAGACCCGCCGCCAATTAGAAGAATTGAGGGGCTTAAGTAGAAGCACCCTCCAGAGAGAATTAAGCGGCCTTGAGGCGATTGGATTGGTTGGAGTTGATAATTCCAATCCACAATTGCCAAAATATTATTTAACTGATAGATTGCGCGCCCCGCCTGAGGTAATAGAGAAAATTTGCAGCATAGGTGTCACCTCCGATAATCCGAAAGGGCTGCTTAACCGCTTTGAAATTCCTGCCGAGAAAATTTATTCCCTAAAAGTCATTGTCGATAATATATTATCCGATTGGCCTTTTATTTCTTTTGACGACAGGCCGATTGGCCAGATTCCTGATTCAACTGAGGTTACAGACGAAAATTTAAAGAAAGAGATTATCAACTCCCTTTCGGTTAGGGGAATTGGTTCTATTACTTTCCATGAAGGGACTGATGCTTCTAAACTTGGCCTCCTTAGTCAGCATATCAAGAAGGCGGGAAGTTTTACCTGGCCGATAATTATAGATGAAAAGGGCACTGTGCTGGATGGACGCCACCGCCCCGAAGGAATAGAGACAATAGGGATTTCAGGCGATAAGGCAGTTTTGGTTCAGGAAGTGGATTTAGATAATCCGGATTTAACCCTGGGTAGCTGGATTAGAATAATAAGGGGTAATAAAAGTCAATTAACAAACTGCGCCGAAGGATTAGGTTTTAAAAAGGGAGACTCCGGCGCGGGGGATGGCGAGATTTCAGTTTCGATTGCCGGAGAAGATTATTTTATAAAGGAAAGTGAAGCTTTATATGTCGAGGCAAAAAAGGCTTTTAAAGAAAATTATTCAGCGGCGGAAAACTTACCCGGAGAAATCAGGGAAAAGCTATTCAGTCATTATTTGGCCGGATTTATTTTAGGGAAAATTTCCGCAGGGGCGGATCTACCCGTTGATTATATATCCGACGAGCGCCGGGATTTATTAAAAAATGAAGAAGGGATTTTTATAGCTGTTAAGGCATTTACCAAAGACGAATTCAGCCAAATTACAGATTTAAATATAGAATTTCCTCCCAAAAGCACCCGTTTTATTATCCCTTACCGGGTTGTTGGTATGGGGTTACCCCTAAACAGCTTTATTTCTATTCCTTCTGAAAACACTGAGCAATATACTAACAGCTTAACTAATGAATTTAGAAAAGCTCTTAATGGATTGGAATTGGTAAATCTCGGGGAGGGGATATCCCTATCTGAAATTACTTCAGAAGTAAAAAGGTTCTATCAGGAGAGGCTTTATACTTTTAGAAAGGGCGGCAAAAAAGAAAGCCGGGGAAGAGACCGGTTTATTACGAACACAGCCAGGGAACTAAAACGGTACGAGAAAATTTTAAAAATAATAGGCCCGGCAGTAAGCATCTGGGGGGCGGCAAGAATTAAATTGGGAGGCAGATTCTTTGAAGAGGCAAAGCAATTAGCCGGGGTTATTTCAAATAAACATAATTTTTCTGATGTAGCGAGCTTTCCCGAAGGTTTTTCCATAATTACCGGCGGCGGGCCGGGCATAATGATGGCCGCCAGCAGCGGCACCGATAAAGAGAATATATCTGTGGGATTAGAAATTGATATACCGCACGAACAAGAGTCTAGTAATTCGGCAATAGTTCAGAAGTTTAAATACTTCTTCGCTCGGAAGAATACTTTTATTAATTTAAGCGAGGCTTTTATATGTATGGCCGGCGGGTTTGGCACCCTTGATGAATTTTTTGAGGTTATGGCTTTAAAAAACAAGGGATATATGGATAATTTTCCCGTTATTCTATATGGCAAGGATTTCTACAAAGGGCTTTTTGGGTTGTTAAAGGATGTTGAGAGGCGTCATTTTTTAAGAAGGCCGCTTGATAAATTAATTAATTTGGCTGATTCTCCCGAGCAGGTAAAAAATATTCTCAAGGATAAAGCACCCGCTTCTTTAAAGGAGAAGAATGGGGTAGATATCCGCAAGGCAATACGAGATTTATATAAAAGCATTAAAAAACTGGATGGCATAGGTCCGG
>CAZDME010000040.1:0-12479 GCA_964506785.1 uncultured bacterium
TCCCCTAAAGAAATAAACTTTTTTGAACCCTCGATAGCCAGCTGAATAAGTTCAAACATTTTTCACCTCTTAATAAAGAAAACGTCTCTTTTAATTACTGCTGCGTTTCCTAACCGGGGTAATATTTCCCCTTGAGTTTTCCGTTTTAACTTTCAATACGTCAAAGCTTTAAAACTTTCCTCTAATTTATCGAGCTTTTGTTTAAGCTGGGACTCAAAGATTTTATTTTTTTCAATAACACCCTTGGGCGCCCGCTGTAAAAAATCCTTGTTCAAGAGCCGCGTCTGCACCTGCAAAAAGTTATTTTTCACTCTGGCGATTTCTTTTTTTAATCTTGCCTTTTCCTTTTGCATATCAATCAATCCTGCCAGAGGCAGAAAAATCTCCAGTTTCCCGACTACCGCGGTCGCAGAGGGCTTGGGTTTATCAATTTCGTTTTTCACCACCAAATCTTTTATTTTAGCCAAATTCTTTAAAATCCGGCTGTTATTCAGTAAAATATTTCGAGAGGCAGAAACGGGCGCTCGAATCAAAACTTTTATTTCCCGGCTAGGGGAGATATTTATCTCTCCTCTAATGTTCCTTATGGCGGTAATTACGCTAATCAACAACGCCATATTTTTTTCGGCACCCGGATTAGTAAATTGACGCCTCTTTTTCGGCCAAGAAACGGCCATAATACTTTCTCCCGGGACTGAAAGTTTCTGCCAAATTTCTTCCGTGATAAAAGGGATAAAGGGGTGCAGCAAACGCAACGATGTTTCTAAAACATGGTGAAGTATTGTTTGCGTAATTTTTCGATGCCCTTTCTCCTCCAAGTAAATTTTGGAAATCTCGACATACCAATCGCAGAATTCATGCCAGAGAAAATTATACACGGTGAAAGCCGCCTCATTAAAGCGATAATTTTGAAGTGAAGCCTCTACCCTGCCAATGATTTTTTCCAGACGGCTGATAATCCAGGCATCAGAAAGATTGAACTTTTCGATTTTAAAATCCTCCCGGGTAAACTGGTAATTTTCCAGATTTCTCAAAGTAAAACGGGAAAGATTCCAGATTTTATTGGCAAAATTCCTGCCCATCTCAAACTTAGTTTCGGAAAGAAGGACATCCTGTCCTTCGCTGGTCAAAGTAATCAGACTGAATCGGACGGCATCGGTGCCAAAACGATTAATCATGTCCAAAGGATCTATGCCGTTTCCTAAAGATTTACTCATTTTTCTGCCCAGCCCATCTAAAATCGTCCCGTGGATATAAACCTGCCGGAACGGGACAGCTCTCATAAACTCTAAACCCATCATAATCATCCGGGCAACCCAAAAGAAAATTATTCCCCGGTCAGTTACCAAAACCGAAGTAGGATAGAAATAATTCAGGCCTTTCGTTTTCTTCGGCCAACCCAGGGTAGAAAACGGCCAGAGGGCTGAAGAAAACCAGGTATCCAAAACATCTTCATCCTGATAAATATCCTTTGATTTGCAAACCGGGCATCTATCCGGTTTCGTCCGGGAAACAATAATTCCTTTTTTATTATCTTTTGATTCCTCCTCTGCCTTATCCTGGCAACGGCGGCAATAATAAACCGGTAATCGATGACCCCACCAAATCTGCCGGGAAATACACCAATCTTTTATTTCCTGCATCCAGGAAAGATAAAATTTTTCCCAGCGTGAGGGGAAAAAACAAATCTTTTTTGATTTTACGGCGTTTACTGCCGGCCTGGCTAATTTTTTCATCTTGACAAACCACTGCAGCGAAAGCACCGGCTCAACCGCTGTACGGCAGCGATAACATCTTCCGATAGCATGAGAATAATTTTCTTCCTTAGATAAAAGTCCGGTTTTTGCTAAATCCTCCAATACCTTCCGGCGGCATTCTTCCCGGGTCAATCCCTGATAGGCCATACCGGCCTCACCAGTCATTTTCGCCCGACTATCAATGACTACCGGTGCATCCAGTTTATAACGCTGGCCAACTAAAAAATCAGCGGCATCATGAGCCGGGGTTATTTTAACCGCTCCGGTGCCAAATTTCCGGTTGACAAAATCATCGGCCAAAACCGGGATTTCACGTTTTTTTAAAGGAAGCATAACCATCCGGCCAACTGCATTTTTATACCGCTTATCTTTAGGATGAACGGCTACGGCCGTATCACCCAGGATGGTTTCTGGACGGGTAGTAGCCACAACAATAAATTCGTCCCGGGCATCTTTAAAGGGATATTTTACATAATAAAGGCTGCCTTTTTCTTCAGTATAGTCTACCTCAATATCAGAAAGGGCAGTGAGACATCGCGGGCACCAATTAATGATATACCTGCCCCGGTAGATATACCCCTTTCTGTAAAGATGGATAAATGCCTCTTTAACCGCTTCCGACAAACCCTCATCCAGAGTAAATCTTTCCCTGGCCCAATCACAGGAAGACCCTAATTTTTTAAGCTGCTTAATAATCGTCCGGCCATATTCGTTCCTCCACTGCCAAACCTTTTTAATAAAAGCCGGCCTGCCCATCTGGTGGCGGCTCTTCTTTTTTTTCTGTAATTCTTTTTCAACGACATTCTGGGTGGCAATCCCGGCATGGTCTGTTCCCGGAAGCCAGAGGGCCGATTTTCCTTTCATTCTCTGCCAACGAATAAGAATATCCTGAATGGTGTTATTCAGAGCGTGCCCCATATGAAGTTCACCGGTAATATTCGGCGGCGGGATAACAATGGTATAGGCTTTCTTTTTTCTATCAATACGAGCATTAAAAAAACCATTCTTCTCCCAAAAGCGATACCATTTATCTTCTACTTCTTTGGGGTTATATTGCGGCGGCAGTTCCTTTAGCATTATCTTTTTCCTTCTTCTTCTTCTCTATATATCTAGCGGCGGATAGAGCGGCAATGGTCCCTTCAGCACAGGCCACATCCACCTGCTTTAATTCTTTTTCCCGAACATCACCGACGGCATATATCCCGGTTAAAGAGGTCTCCATCTTTTCATTCGTAATAATGTAGCCTGATTCATTTAATTTAATCAAATCTCCCAGAAATTTAGAATTTGGCAAAAATCCGACGTAGATAAAAACTCCGGAGACCTCGATATCCTTTTTTATGATTGAGCCCTTGTCCTGCACAGTAATCGAGGTAACAACATCTTTGCCGTTTATAGAAACAGGAATATGGTTTAAAAAAAGTTTTATTTTTTTGTTCCTTTTTAATTCTTCCTGTAAAATCTTAGCGGCCCGCAGTTCCTGGCGGCGGTGGACCAAAATTATCTGCCGGGCAAACCTGGTTAATGATAATGCTTCCTCTGCCGCCGCATCCCCGCCTCCGATGACAGCAATATCCTTGCCTCTATAGAGAGGACCGTCACAAATTCCGCAGTACGAAACACCTTTACCGGCATATTCCTTCTCGCCGGGAATATTCAAATTCCTGGGAATAGCACCAGAGGCGATAATGACCGCATAAGCAGTAAATCTTTCTTTATCTGTGCGTATTTCTATAGCATCCCCTTCCGGAATAATTTTTTTTACTTCCTTCAATTCGATAATTTCAACACCGAACTTCTCTGCCTGCTTTTTAAAACGGGCCATTAAATCCGGCCCTTCGATGCCTTCCGGGAAACCGGGATAGTTCTCGATAAATTCGGTTGCCGCAGCCGCGCCTCCAACCAATCCCTTTTCCAATAATAAGGTTTTTATCCTTTCTCTGGCGGCATAAATAGCGGCCGTCAATCCTCCGGGACCGCCGCCGATAATTATTAAGTCGTACTCAGTCATCAAAAAGTTCCCTTTTCCCAGTAAACAACGCCAAAATAGTAACGAGATTTATGAGAAATGAAAAGAAGTTTACTTTCTTGCCTTTCTCATATAGGCAATATAGGGCAGATTGCGGTAACACTGCCGATAATCCAACCCATATCCAACTAGAAATTTATCCGGCACCTCAAAACCAACATAATCTATATTTATCGGGATCTTCCGGCAATCTTTTTTATCCAGGAGGCTGCAAATTTTGATACTCCGGGGCTTTAATTCCTTCAGAAAACTTACCAGTTTCCTGGTAGTAGCGCCGGTATCAACGATATCTTCAACAATAACTAAATCCTCGCCTTTTATTTTCCCCTCCGCTAATGAAACAATTTTACTCTTTTGGGAACTGGTAGTCCCTTTCCCATAACTTGATACTTTTATAAATTCGACCCTAATCGGCATGGTCAATTTACGGGACAAATCGGCCATAAAAATCGAAGCGCCATTAAGAACGCCAATAAGAACCGGAGTTTTCTTTCGATATTCAAAAGAAATAATCCGGGCCAGCTTTTCAACTTTCCATTTTATTCTTTCTTCGTCAATTAAGGTCACTAACGTCTCTTTCATTTATCCTCCAAAAGAGCAACGGCAAAAGCAGCTACTCCTTCTCCTCTACCCAAAAAACCTAATTTTTCCTGAGTGGTTGCCTTAATGTTAATTATCTTTTCGGTAATCTTCAAGGTTTCGGCAATATTGGTTTTCATCCCCTCGATATAGGCTGAAACTTTCGGCGCTTCGATAACTATCGTCGCGTCAATATTGCCAATCTTTAACTCTCTGTGCTTAAGCTTGTCTCTGACCTTTCCTAAAATCAAACGGCTGGAGATATTTTCATATTTCGGATCCGTATCAGGAAAATTCTTTCCCAAATCACCTAAAGCGGCTGCCCCCAAGAGCGCATCAGCTAAAGCATGCAGCAGGACATCGGCATCGGAATAGCCTTTTAAGCCCCGTGCAAAAGGAATCTCTACGCCGCCTAAGATCAGCTTTCTCCCTTTTACCAAAGGATGAACGTCATAGCCGAAACCAATTTTCATAATTGCGCAGTCACTTTCTATTCGGTCGTCGTTATCGGTCGAAAAGCTGCTTAGCTGAAAATTAAATAACAGAAACCGGAAAAATTACATCCGGGATTTTAATATTGCCTCAGCCAAAATCAAATCAAGCGGAGTGGTAATTTTAATATTCTCTTTAGAGCCATCGATTACCTTAACAGGATGCCCCAGATACTCCACCAGTTCAGCATCATCAGTCCCGTAATAATCATCGAGCTTTGCTTTTTCATGAGCAGAAAGGAGAAGCTCCTTCCGATAGCCCTGAGGTGTTTGAACGGCCCAAAGAGCCCTGCGCCTCAAGGTTTTCACCACTTCTTTTTTTTTGTCCAATTCTTTAATCGTGTCTTGGCAGGGAACAGCCGGAACTACCGCCCCAAAAGATTCAGCCTCCTTAATCACCTCATTAATTAACTCTTTCCTGACTAAAGGCCGCACTCCATCATGAACCAAAACTATTCCTGAACGAGGAGAAATTTCTTTCAATCCGCGGGCAACCGAATCCTGCCTTTTTTCTCCTCCGAGCACCACCTTTTTTAACTTCATTGAAAAATCGGAAAGCAGTTTTTTTATCTGTCCTGCCTGGCTTTGATGGATAACTAAAATTATCTCATCTACCAAAGATTCCTCAAAAAAGACCGAAAGCGTGCGAATTATTACCGGCTTCAACCCTAACATCAGATACGGCTTGGCAATCGAACCTTTGAATCTTTTACTTTCTCCGGCGGCAACAATAATTACACTTACCAAAATACCGTTCCTTTATAAATCAACGATACTCGTTACGAAACCGGCCAAAAATCATCCGGCCAGCTGAAGTTTGAAGAACACTGGTAACCACAATCTCGACTGTCTGACCCAGACGGCTCTTTCCTTCTTCAATAACAATCATCGTCCCATCGTCCAGATAAGCGACACCTTGATTAAATTCTTTTCCCTCTTTTATCACTTTTACCTTCATTACCTCGCCGGGTAAGACCACCGGTTTAAGCGCATTGGCCAGTTCATTCATATTCAAAACCTTGATATTGTCTAAGTCAGCAACTTTATTTAGATTGTAGTCGTTAGTAAAAATCTTGGCATTGAGGGTTTTCGAAAGCTTCAAAAGCTTTGCGTCCACCGTATTCAATTCAGGAAAATCCACATCCTGAATCACTACTTTAAACTGTTTGCTTTTTTGCAGTTTCTTTAACACATCTAAACCCCTCCGCCCGCGGTTCCTCTTTAAGGTATCGGAAGAATCGGCAATGCCCTGAAGCTCGGCTAAAACAAAACGGGGAATAATTAAAATACCTTCGACAAATCCGCTTTCACAAATATCCGCAATGCGACCGTCAATTATGACACTGGTGTCTAATATCTTGAAATGGCTTTTTCCTTCTTCTTCCGTCCATTTAAGAAAGGGAGTAGAAAAACTTAACTCATCTCTTCTTCTGACAACAACCATAATGCCCAGGTAGCACAAGAGAACCGCCAAGACAGGCCTAACGATAGCGACTAAGACACTAGTGCCGTAAAGAAACGGAAAGGTATGGACGATAAGATTGGCGATTATCAAGCCCAAAACTATTCCGATAATACCGGCAATCAAAGCTTTGGTTTTTGCCCTGGACAAACCCAGCTCCAAGGCAACGATAAAGACACCGGTAAAAAAACCAATTATTGCGCCGGTAACGGGAGGAAAAGCTTCAAGGCCAATCTGTACGCTTAAACCGTAACCCGCAGCAATACAAAGCATCATAAAAATAGCCCGGAAAATAAAATAACCCAATTAAATTCACCTCCTTATTTAAAAACTAGTTCAATGGCTTGATTGACTGTTTCTACTGGAAAAATATTTATTCTTTTAGACAACTTGGATGAGGTATTTGCTTTAGGCAGAATGATTTTTTTGAAGCCTAAACGAGCGGCTTCCTTAATTCTTAACTCCGCCTGACGCACTCCTCTTACTTCACCACCCAGCCCGACTTCACCAAAAACAGCCGTATCAGCCGAAATCGGAGCGTTTTTAAATCCCGAGATGACGGCTAAAATAAGGCCTAAATCAACTGCCGGCTCCTCCACCTTAACCCCGCCAGCAATGTTAATAAAAACATCCTGGGTGTGAATGTGAAATCCCGCCCTTTTTTCCAAAACAGCTACGAGAAGAAGAAGGCGTTGATAATCGAATCCTTCCGAAGTCCGGCGGGGAAAACCAAAGCTGGTAGGTGACACCAAGGCCTGCACTTCTATTAACAGTGGACGGCTGCCTTCCAAACAGGCAACGACAATCGAACCGACTTTATCCCGGGAACGCTCTTCCAGAAAAAATTGCGAAGGGTTCCTAACTTCTCCTAAGCCCTCTTGACTCATTTCAAAAATTCCAATTTCGTTAGTTGAACCGAAACGATTCTTAACGGTTCGCAGAATTCGAAAACTCGAGTGTTTTTCACCTTCGAAATAAAGCACCGTATCAACAATATGTTCTAAAACCTTTGGCCCGGCCAAAGTCCCTTCCTTGGTAACATGACCAACGATAAAAATAGGAACGTTCAAAGTCTTGGCAAAATACATCAATTCCGTAGTAACTTCCCTGACTTGACTGATACTGCCCGGAGCGGCAGACAAAACGGGATTATAAACAATCTGAATGGAATCAACTACGACTAAACTGGGCTTTAGTTTTTCCATGTGGCTCTTGATGTTTTCAAAATTAGTTTCAGCCAAAAAAAAGAATTCTTCCAATGACCCAATCTTCAGCCGTTCGGCCCGCATCTTCATCTGTTTCAGAGATTCCTCCCCGGAAACATATAAAACCCGGCCAAACTTTTGAGAAAACTTCGAAGAAATCTGCAATAAAAGCGTGGATTTGCCAATTCCGGGCTCTCCGCCAATTAGAACCAGTGAGCCCGAGACCACACCGCCACCTAAAATACGGTCAAATTCTTCACAGGTAGTTGTCCGCCTCTCTTCAAGGACAGAATCAATTTCACTAATTCTTTGAGGTTTACTTCCGCTTTTTACCAGGCTTTCCTTCAATTGAACTATTTCCTCAACCAAAGTATTCCATTGGTCGCATCCGGGACACCGTCCCAGCCAACGAAGACTTTGATAGCCGCAATTCTGACAGATAAACCTTACCCTGGCTTTATCTTTTAACATCATTTTTCTTCTTCTGTTTTTTCTATCTTCTTTTTGGCCGGTCGCCTATAAGAAGATTTTTTGGGCTTGCGGAAAAGTTTCCAGGGGTTTTCTTCAAGATCTCTGATAAAAGCGTATAATTCGTCATAAAGCTCTTCTGAACTGACCAATTTCCCAATCGTTCCCTTTCCCGCATCCACTTTCCCCAGAACGCTTTTAAGAGAAGTCAGAGAATCGGAAAATTTGCCCATCTCGGATTTAAGCGAAGTCGAGATATCCTTGAAATTAGACACGGTAACCTTTATTTCTTCGCGACTCTCCTGACACATCCCATTGAGCTGAGTAAGCAAGATGTTTAGCTTTGCACTTGATTCATGGGCATTTTTTAAAATTTCCTTGATTGTCTCTTTGGCATTTGTTTCCACCACGATGCTATTCAGACAATTGGCGATTCCATCCAATTTCTTCACCATCTCTTCACCCATCTTCATGGCTTTTTCAAACCGCACCGGATCCTTACCAACTAAAAGGCCGCCTTCGGAAATTTTAGGAGTATTGGTTGTACCCGGAGCAATTTCGATATATTTTTCGCCCAATAGTCCCATAGTGTTGATAAGAACCTCGGCATCCTGATGAATTTCTACGCCTTTTTTTATCCAAAGAGCCAGCTCCACGCGGGTTGTTTCTCCTTTTAAAAGTTTTATTTTTTCTACCCTGCCAACCTCAACACCGGCCACCCTGACCGGGGCACCTTTATCCAGGCCTCCGGTATAGTTAAAAACCACCTTAAACCGATAACCCTTCTCAAATAGACGAAAATCCCTGACAAAAAGAATCATCACGCAGAGTATGAGGATACCCACCAAAGCAAATATACCAACTTTAAATTCAGGAGTTGATTTAGGCATAGTTTCCCCCTTTATTTAGTATTCCGCCGCCCTTATCCCGGGAAAAAATATCCCGGGAAAGCATAAACATAGGGAACGGAACACGCTATTTTAAGTATGCCCGGCAATGGGCCCATGGGCACTACCGGTAATAAATTGACGAACAACGGGATTTTTTGTGTTTTTAATCTCATCGGGAGTGCCAATTTCAATTATTTTTCCCTGATAAAGCATACCGATGCGGTCAGCGATTCTATAAGCACTGCGCATATCATGGGTTACGGCAATAGAAGTTACCGAAAGCTTGCTGTGCAAATCTAAAATTAAATTATTAATGGCGTCGGCCATAATTGGGTCAACTCCGGTAGTCGGTTCATCATATAAAATCAACTCCGGATTCATGGCAATAGCCCTGGCTAAACCTACTCTCTTTTTCATTCCACCGCTCAGTTCTGAAGGCATTAAATCTTCGATACTTTCCAGCCCAACTAAAGCCAGCTTCTCCTTAACCAGGGTATAAATTTGCTCTTTTCCTAAACTTTGGTGCTCAATTAAACCAAAGGCTACATTCTCTCCAACGGTCAGGGAGTCAAATAAAGCCGCCCCTTGAAAAAGCATTCCAAAACGCAGACGGAGTGTATTTAAATCCCTTTCTGACATCGTGGTAATATTCCTACCGTCAATCATAATCTCTCCAGAGTCTGGTTTTAAAATACCTATGATATGCTTAAGGAGGACACTTTTCCCGCAGCCGCTTCGGCCAATTATAACAAAGGTTTCACCTTTGTTTATTTTGAGG
The DNA here is from genome assembly GCA_964506785.1 of uncultured bacterium. Classification (GTDB taxonomy): domain Bacteria; phylum CAZDME01; class JAYEMH01; order JAYEMH01; family JAYEMH01; genus CAZDME01. The sequence continues at coordinate 9,660 of CAZDME010000040.1, forward strand.
TCCAACTTAGCTAAAACCTTCTTCTTGTCAAAAAATTTAGTAACCTGTCTTATGTCAATCATTTTTTTGCGCTAAAAACTTAACCCTTTAACGTTACCCTGTTTATCAAAAAAGCAGCACTGATAAGAAGAAATCAGACACCAGAATCAACATGCAGGAAGCAACAACCGAAATAGTAGTCGCCCGTCCGACTCCCTCGGCGCCGCCTTGGGCAATAAAACCCCGATAACAACTGACAATGGCAATTATCATTCCAAAGAAGGAGGCCTTTACCAATCCGTTAACGATATCACTGGGGTCGAGAAACTTAAGATTATCAAGAAAAAAAGTGCCATGGATACCCATCATTTTTACACCGACGAGATACCCGCCAAAAATTCCCGTAAAATCGCTAAAAACAGTCAAAATAGGCAGAAGGGCCGTGCAGGCAATAAAACGCGGAACAACTAAATATTTCACCGGACTTACGGCCATCGCCTGCAGGGCGTCAACCTGCTCAGTAACCTTCATCGTTCCAATCTCCGCGGTAATCGCCGCCCCGACCCTGCCCGCTAAAATCAAAGCAGTAAGAACCGGGCCTAATTCTCGCGTCATGGAAAAACCTACCACGGCCCCAATCCCTGATTCGACCGAAAGCTGGTGAAACTGATAATAGGTCTGAACAACCAAAACCATTCCGGTAAAAGCACCGGTAATCAGGACTACCGGAAGACTTTTGATGCCGATTTTTACCATCTGGTCCAGCATATTTTTCTTTTTAAAAGGAGGGGTAACCGTCCAGTAAATTGTCTCGAGAAAAAGCATGGAAATCCGGCCGAGATTATCGACTGCCTTGAGACAATAACGACCCAAAAAATAAAAAAAATGGAACATATAATTTAGACTCCCATCTTCATTAGATTTTCAAAACGGGCGTACTCTTCGATAAAAGCGAGTTTAACCGTTCCGGTAGGTCCATTCCTCTGCTTACCGATAATAATTTCGGCAATCCCTTTATTCTCTTCAGTCGGGGTGTAATAGGATTCCCGGTAAATGAAACCAACCAAATCGGCGTCCTGCTCGATGGCTCCAGATTCCCGTAAATCGGAGAGCAGAGGCCGCCGGTTTACCCGGCTTTCTACGGCACGGCTTAACTGCGAAATAGCAATAACTGGAACGTGCAACTCCTTAGCCATTGATTTCAGAGATCGGGAAATTTCAGATATTTCCTGCTGGCGATTTTCAATTTTGCCCCTTCCCTGCATAAGCTGGAGGTAATCGACAACTACCAATTTTATATCATGCTGTGTTTTAAGACGGCGGGCTTTTGCCCTCAGTTCTAAAACAGAAATAGCCGGTGTGTCATCGATAAAAATTGCCGTTTCGGAAAGTCTGCCCGCGGCTATGGTCAATTTCGGCCAGGCTGACTCTCCTAAAAAACCGCTTAAAAGTTTCCGTCCATTTATCCGGGCCTCAGACCAAAGCATTCTTTGCACTAACTGCTCTTTAGACATCTCTAAGCTAAAAAACGCCACGGGCATTTTTTTCTCTACCGCGACATATTGGATAATGTTGATACAAAGCGAGGTTTTTCCCATCGCCGGCCGGCTGGCAATAACCACCAAATCCCCGGACTGAAAACCGGTAGTCAAATGGTCTAAGTCTTTAAACCCAGAGGGAATGCCGGTTACATGCTCCTTGCGGTTATATAAATCTTCAATAAGTTCAAAACTATCTTTCAGAACCTCTTTAATGGGAATAAAACTCTGTTCAATCCGCCTTTGAGCTATTTCGAAAATCATTTGCTCGGCCCGATCTAGAAGCATATCAGGATCTTCACTACTGGCATAGCTCTCGGTAATAATCTGTGTCGCCGTATTAATCAACTGGCGAAGAAGGGATTTTTCCTTAACAATCTTAGCGTAATATTCTAAATGGGCCGAAGTAGGCACCGAATTGATTAAAGAAGTTAAATAACTTGCCCCACCTACTTCATCTAACTGCCCCATCTTTTTCAACTTGGCGGTCAACGTAATTACATCTACCGCTTCCCGACGTTCGTATAAATCAATAATAGCCGAAAAAATCGTTTGATGAGCTTCTTTATAAAAACTCTGGGAAGAAAGTATTTCTACCGCCCGGCCGATAGCTACATCCTCTAAAAGCATTGAGCCCAGCACGGACATTTCTGCTTCGATACTTTTAGGAGAAAGTTTTTCCTTAAGAAGAACTTCCTTTTCTGCCATGATTACCACCTTTAGATTATAGAAACCAGCTAACAGAAAACAAACTATTTCTGTCTGCTTCTGAGTTCTGCCGTCTGACTTCTGACTTTATTATTCTTTAATCACCCAGACCTTAAGCACAGTCTTTATCTCCGGGTGAAGTTCAACTGAAATATGATAGATCCCTAAACTTTTTATCGGCTCAGCTAATTTGATCCCTTTTACAGCAATTTGCACACCTTCTTTGGCTAAAGCTTCGGCAATATCCTGCGAGGTTACCGAACCATAAAGTTTATTATCCGCGCCAGCTCTGGCCGAAATCGTGCAGGATATATTCTCAATTCTCTGGGACAAATTTTTCAAAGCCCCTTTTTCTTTTTCTTTGTTTCTAACTTCTTTTTTCTTTTCTTCGTCAATAATCTGCAAATTACCAGAAGAGGCTTTTAAAGCCAGTCCTTTGGGAATCAGGAAATTACGAGCATATCCCTCGGCAACCTCAACAATATCTTTTTCCTTCCCTAACCCGGAAATTTTCTTTTTAAGAATAATTTTCATTTTTATCCCTTTTTACAATACTGGTTTATAATGTTTCGGAGAACATGACATTGTTGTTATT
>CAZDME010000040.1:12489-13582 GCA_964506785.1 uncultured bacterium
AAAGGCAAAAGATTAGCCATCCTGGCCCTTTTAATCACCTTGGCTAAATGCCTCTGATGATAAGCGCAGTTTCCAGAAATCCGGCGAGGAATAATCTTCCCCCTTTCGGTGGTATAGCGTTTGAGCCTGGTGACATCCTTATAATCGATCATATCAACTTTATCAATGCAAAATTTACAAACTTTTTTCTTAAAAAAAGTCCTTTTTTTTCTTTTTTGAAGTTTTTTCTTTTTAAACCTGGCCATTTATTTATCTCCTTTCCTAGAATGGGACTTCATCGCTTTTATCGTCAAAATTAACCGTGGCTTCGTTTTTTTCTTCTTGAGCCGCTTCGTTTTTGGGGACAAAACCACGCCCTCCTAAAAACTGGACCCTTTCGGCGACAACATCCAAAGCGCTCCTTTTTTCTCCGGCAGGAGTCTCCCAGGAGCGGCTTTGGAGCCTTCCCTCAATAAATACCGGCCGGCCCTTGTTTAGATATTGGCTGCAAGATTCCGCCTGTTTACCCCAGACAACTATACGAAGAAAACACGCCTCTTCCTTTTTCTCCTTGTTAGCCGTGATATAAGTACGGTTAACGGCAAGGCCTAAATTGCATACCGGACGGCCGTCAGGAAGATACCGCAATTCCGGGTCCCTGGTGAGATTGCCGATAAGAAATACTTTATTAAGATTGGCCATTTTTCTCTCCTTCCCTTTTGAATATCGAAAAACGCAAAATACCTTCCTTCAACTGATAAAGTTTTCTTAATTCACCTAAGGTATCCCGAGGAACGGAAAAATAAATGAGGTAAAATTTAGCTTCTTTTTTGCCTTTGATAGAATGATGCAGTTTCTTCTGCCCCCATTCTTCAATCTTTTCCACTTTGCCTTTAAATTGTTTGATGCCGTCCTGGATATTTTGAAGCTTTTCCTTTAACTTATCTTCGGCCATAACCGGATCGAGGATAAAAAGCCCTTCATAATGTCGCAAAGTTCCACCTCCTTATTTTTAAAAGATTACCGTAACCAAGTTACAAGCGATATATGTCTCTTCTCTTACGAACTTCTAAATTTAAATTGGACGACATCTCCGTCCTGAATTTGATAATCT
>CAZDME010000041.1:0-12665 GCA_964506785.1 uncultured bacterium
AGAACGTTATCTGTAGATGAAGCGATGCTGTCGGTTTTTCCGGAAAAGAAACGACAGCACATGCCGGAAATCGCACCGAAAAAAGCGGTTTTATCTTTCAAGGAAGTCGCTAAAGGTTTTTCGGAAGCTTCGGCAAAGAAAGAGTAAAATTGCCAAAGCTTCAATCTACCGTACCTTTAAATTATTGGTCGGGGCCGGCATTTTAAGGCCGGTTATTTTTACTGACCGGCATCTTCATTATGAACAGGTGATTGGGAAGAAGCATCATGGACATCTGGTTTGTTTGAAATGCGGCCGGGTAATCGAATTTAGCCGACCCAAGATACTAAAGGAATTAAACAAAGTTTATAGGGAATATCATTTTAAGGAGTTTGACCATAAAGTTGAAGCTACTGGATATTGTCATCAATGCCAAAAATAATCATCAGCCTTTCAGAACTTAAAAAAGGCGACCGGGCGGTTATCTCTAAAATAAAAGTTCAGGGCGGGCTGGGCCGGCGTCTGCGGGATATGGGGCTGGTACCGGGCAGCCCGGTGGAGTTAATAAGAGTAGCTCCTTTAGGCGATCCAATCGAAATAAAAATAAAGGGTTATCGTCTTTCTTTACGTAAAGAGGAAGCGGCTGACATATATGTTGAAACGGGGTGAAAAGGCAATAATGAAAGGGCAAATTTTACCTTTAACGACGATTTCTCCGGGCAGAACAGTGATACTGGTAGCAATCACTGGCGGGTTGGGTTTAAGGCAAAGATTAACTGATATGGGTCTAAAGGAAGGGGTTAAATTCAGGTTAGTTCATTCCCTGAGGCCGGGACCATGCATTGTTAATTTTGGCGGGACCAGATTGGTGCTTGGCCATGGTATGGCCCAGAAGATATTGGTACGCTCTGTTAGACTTGGCGAGGAATAGTGGAGAGAGCAGAACGGAAAGTATCTTTAAGGGTGAGATATTATGAAGCCTGCAGAGATAAATTGGATGCGATGCGAAGAGAAAGGTAGTCAAAAAACACAATGGGTAAGCGGAATCTTTGTAAAAGCTTAAAAAGGGGTTAAAAAGGTGAAAAAGTTAACCATTGCTTTAGCCGGTAACCCTAATTCCGGTAAAACAACCATTTTTAATAATTTGACTGGCGCCCGCCAGCATGTGGGGAATTACCCCGGGGTTACCGTAGAAAAAATAGAAGGCAGTTTAAAATACAAAGGCTATGAAATAGAAGTAGTGGATTTGCCCGGGACCTATAGTTTAAACGCTTATTCACTGGATGAGGTTGTTGCCCGCAATTTTGTCCTTGAAGAAAAACCTGACGTAGTTATTGATATCATTGACACTTCAAATTTAGAGAGAAATCTCTATCTGGCGACTCAATTTAAAGAGCTGGGTATTCCTTTGGTTTTAGCTTTTAACATGGCTGATTTAGCCCAGAAGCAGGGTTTAAGCATCGATAAAAAAAGGCTCAGTGCGCTTTTAGGACTGCCGATTATTTTTACCGTAGCCAGCAAGAAAAAAGGGATGAATGAACTGCTTGATGCAGCCATTCAATTAGCTGAAGGGAAAATTAAACTGGCTGAGACGATAGTTGGTTATGGCCGCGAGATTGAAGAGGAGATTAAAAAGTTAGAGGAGATTCTTTCTCAAGATACCGGGTTAATTATAAAATATCCGGTCCGCTGGATAGCCCTCAAACTTTTGGAAGGTGACCGCGAAATTGTAAAAAAAGTAAAAAAGAGCGAAAAAGCCGGTGAAATCGAAGAGATAGCAGGAAAAAGCATTTCTCATCTTAAGGGAATTTTCGGTGATGAAGTGGAAGCAATAATTGCTGACCGCCGTTATGGATTTATTAGCGGAGCCTGCAGTGAATCAATTTTGAAAACCTATGAGGTTCGTCATACTACTTCAGACCAAATAGATAAGGTCTTGGTTAACCGACTCTTAGGTTTGCCCATTTTTCTGGGATTGATGTATCTGCTTTTTAAATTTACCTTTACCTTAAGTATCCCATTGATGGCTTGGGTCGAAACCGGCCAGGAATGGTTGAGCAATTTTATCCATGGGTGTCTTCCGGAAGGAAGTGCCGTTCAATCTCTGGTAGTTGGCGGTATAGTCGGCGGAGTAGGCAGTGTCCTGGTATTTGTTCCCATCATTTTTTTGTTGTTTTTAGCCATTGCCTTGCTTGAAGATTCAGGCTATATGGCCAGAGCAGTTTTTATTATGGATAGATTTATGCATAAAATTGGACTGCACGGCCGTTCCTGTATACCGATGCTTTTGGGTTTCGGCTGTAATCTTCCCGCTATTATGGCTGCCCGCACCATTAAAGACAGAAAAGACCGGTTAGTGACTATTCTGGTTAATCCTTTTATGAGCTGTGGCGCCAGACTCCCGGTTTATACCCTGTTAATCGGAGCATTTTTTAGCGAAAAAACAGCCGGCAATATTTTGTTTTCTCTTTACGCTCTGGGGGTGGTGGTAGCAATTGTTATGGCTAAAATATTTCGCCGCTATCTATTTAAGGGAGAAACGGCTCCTTTTGTTATGGAGTTACCGCCTTATCGGCTGCCGACGATTAAAGGCCTTCTTATCCATATGTGGGAACGAGGGGTCCTTTATTTAAAGAAAGCCGGAACAATTATTTTTGCTGGTTGCCTGGTAGTTTGGTTTTTAAGTAATTTTCCCTGGAATCCGCAGTATTCCAAAGATTACGATAGGCTGATTGAAGAGGTGCAGGATGAGACAATGTTAGTTACACAATTAGAAAATCAGAAGGCTCGGGAAAAATTAGAAAAAAGTTATGCCGGAAGATTGGGGAAGAAAGTTGCTCCGGTTTTTAAGCCCCTGGGATTTGATGACTGGAGGATTTCGGTCGGTCTGATAGGCGGTTTTGTGGCCAAAGAAATTGTGGTGGGGACTTTAGGAACCCTTCATTCTGTTGGTGAGGCAGATGAAAACTCCATGTCTTTACGACAGGCCCTTCAGAGGCAGACTCGAAAGGACGGCAGCAAGTTCTATAGCCCTTTAGTCGCCTATGCTCTTATGGTCTTTGTCCTTTTGTACATTCCCTGTATCGCCGTAATTGCGGTAATAAAAAGAGAAACCAACTCCTGGCGCTGGCCGGCTTTTACGGCAGTTTATACAACTGTTTTGGCCTGGCTGGCCTCTTTCGTTATTTATCAAGGCGGAAGATTTTTGGGCTTTAAATAGAGCTTCTTTTCCAGCAATTTTAAAGACTTGAAATATCACTTCTCCTGTGTTATTATTACAGCCTATAAATTGTTAATATGAGGAGAAGTTAGTTGCCTGGTTTTGAAGCTAAAAGCATTTTAATCGCTAATCCCTACGGGATTGGCGATATTCTTTTTACCACCCCCCTGGTAAGCACCTTAAGAAAGGCTTTCCCGAAGAGCTATATTGCCTATCTCGTTGGTTCCCGGACCAAAGAGGTTTTGGCGGCCAACCCGGAGATAGATGAAATCTTTGTTTTTGACCGTGATGCCTTCCGGGCTAAACCTAAACTTCAAGCCTATAAAGACTTTTTAGGGCTGATAAGGTCCCTTCGAAGGAAAAAATTCAATTTGTATTTTGACCTTTCTAATACTTCTATGTATGGTTTTCTTAGCTTTATTTTAGGCATCAGGTGGCGGATTGGCTTTAATTATAAAAAGAGGGGGAGATTTTTGAATTTCAAGATGCCTCTTAATGGGTTTGAAGATAAACACGTAATTGAATATTATTTAAGTCTTCTTGATTTTCTGCCGGGAAGGATAAAAAAAGAAAAAGTCTCCAAATTTTATCTGCCCGGGGAGATAGAAAACTGGGCGGAGGAATTTCTCAAGCTGCATAATCTAAAGGGAAGTGTTCTAATCGGCATTCATCCCGGGGGTGGAAAAAGCTGGGGAAAAATGGCCCATTTCCGCTGGTGGCCTGAAGAGAGATTCTTCTCTTTAGCTAAGATTTTAATCAAGAAATACCAGGCAAAAATAATAGTTTTCTCTGAACCTCGAGAGGCGCCTGCCAAAGGCAGGGAGCCCAGGATTTTTTCAGAAAGAGCTGAATTACCTTCAAGCGAGCAGGCCCAGAATGGGCTGGATAGAGGATCTTTTATTTTTCCCAGGGATTTAAGCTTAATCCAATTTGCCGCTTTAATAAAACGGATTCGTTTGCTTATATCTAACGATGGAGGGCCGTTACAAATCGCCGTAGCCGTCGGGACGCCGACAGTTTCCATTTTCGGCCCAGTTTCCGAAGTTGTCTATGGCCCATATCCGCCGAACGAAAAACATGAAATTGTTAGCAAAGGATTAGACTGTCAGCCTTGCTACCGAAAATTTTCCTTTAACCCTTGCCGCCAGCGAAAATGTTTAGATGAGCTTACTGAAAATGAAGTTTTAGCTAAAGTGGAAAGGGTTTTGAGCCACAAAGCCAATGCCTAACTGGAAATAAAAACCACCGCTTATCCGGGCTTATTTATATCTGCGATTAAAAATGCGCGTTGCTATTGATGTCAAGTCTACCTTAAAAGAAAAAGTTACCGGGATAGGTTCCTATACGCTTAGGCTGATTAAAGCCTTAAGCAGTATCGATTCTCACAATTCCTACCTGCTTTTCAGCCATAGCGGGTCATTTAATTCCAAGGCAAGTTTTCCTCTAAGCGATTTGCCTGAGAATTTTTATCTAAGGGAAAAAAGATTATCGGGGAAACTACTCTTTTTTTTATTGAATAAGGGTAGATTACCACTTGACTATTTTTTGGGAGAGGTGGATATTTTCCAAAGTACCGAGTCTAAATATCCTCATCCCAAAAGGGCTAAGTTAGTTTACTTTTTGGCCGATGTTATTCCTTTAGTCCATCCGGAGTTCTATGAGTTTCAAGAAGTGGATTCGTTCAGGCAGCAAATGAGAGCCCTTTTAGATAAAGCAGACGGCTTAATTACCCCTTCTTTATCCAGCCAAAAGGATATGGCTAAGTTCTTCCCCGGTTTTATTAAGCCAGTCGGGGTAATTCCCATAGGCATAGAGAAGGAATTTAGACCGCTCAATGGTTTTAATCAAAACGGTTTCCGCAGGAAGTATGGCTTGTCCAAAAAAATTATACTTTCGGTGGGAACACTGGAAAGAAGGAAAAATTTCGAGGTTTTGCTTAAGGCTTTTAAAGAAATAAGAGAAAAAGGGCTAAACTATCAATTGGTAATTATTGGCGATAAAATAAAAGGCTCGGAAAAAATATTAAATTTATCCCGGGACCTGGGTATTTCCCGGGAGGTTGTTTTTACCGGATATATTCCCAAAGAGGATTTGGTCTATTTTTATAATTTAGCCGAAGTTTTTGTTTATCCCTCGGTTTATGAAGGCTATGGCCTGCCGCCACTGGAGGCGATGGCTTGCGGTCTGCCCGTAATTGTATCCCGAAGTAGTTCCTTACCCGAAGTAGTAGGGGAAGGTGCTTTGTTTTTTGAGCCAAGCGAGGCCTCTGATTTATCTTCCAGAATAGAGACGCTTTTAGTTTCTCCCGGTCTTAGAGAGGCGTTAAAAAATAAAGGTTTCAAACGGGCAAAGGAATTGAGCCTGGAAAAGATGGGAAGAGAAACGGTCGCTTTTTATGGGGAGATATTAAGAAGGGGAGTTTAAAATTTCAAATTTTCTGCCTATCGAGGTTTTATACATTGCAAAAAACCCTAGATGCCGTTAGCTTTGCATCCGAACACTATAGATTCGTTTGTTATTTGTGATTTGGTTATTGGAATTTATTTAGTGGATGGGTTTTAGGTGGATACCATTTTTAAAATAGACAGACTAAAATTAATGTTTTTAATCACCCTGGCAGCCTGCCTGTTTTCCCAATCGGGCTGCGGATTAGCCAAAAAGTTCATCCGTCCCTTCCCTAAAGAGAAAAAGATATTGACCGGGGGGAAAAACAAAAGAGGAGGATTATTTTCCCGGAAGGGGAAGGAACCAGTGGCTGAGGCTGAGGGAGAACTTAAAATTATTAAAAGAATCGAACCGGAGCGGGATTTAGTCCAGCTCCCTTTTTCTCCGGAAGAAAAACTTGTTTACGGAGTAAAATGGCGGGGTATACCGATTGGGGAAATCCGTTTAATGGTAGACGGCCTCTATCAGTTGAATAATGGAAGAAGAGTTTATCGTTTGGTCTACGAAGCTTCTACCAATCCGCTTTTTGATACTGTTTACAAGGTGAGAGACCAAATAGTTTCATATTTCGATTGTCAAGAATTGATACCCTGGAAAACAGAAAAGCATCTTCGTGAGGGCGGATATCGCCGCCAGGAAATTATTGAACTTGACCGGGAAAATAATCAAGCTATTTATCTGACCAGCCAGCCGCTTGAAATCGCCGAGATAAAACCTGGAGCCCAGGATATACTTTCTTGCTTCTATTATTACCGGACCAAAGATATAGAAACAGGGAAGAGTGAACGGATGTTTGTTTTTTCCGATAGGAAAAACTGGAATTTGGAATTAAAGGCCCTGCAGAAAAAAAGGATTAATACCTATTTAGGAAAGTTTGATTCAATTCTAGTTGCGCCTGAAGCTAAGTTCCGCGGTGTTTTTTTTAGAAAGGCAAAAATGCAATTATACCTTAAGGATGATAAATCGAAAATTCCTCTGGTGATAACAGCTAAGCGGTCTTTTTTTGGGTCGATTACGGCAACTTTAATGAGAATGGACAAGAAAGAGGAGGAGATATAAATGGCAAAAAAACATAAATCGATCGATTTTAGGAAAATAAAGACTGTTTCTCTTAAAGAAAGAAAAAACAAGGTCAAAATGGAAAATTTTGCCAAGGTTTGCTCTAAGGGAGGCGGTTTTAAAGAATTTTTGGATTCCCTCCCCAAAATTTTAACTGGAAATGATATCCGAGATGTGTTAAACTCTATAGGACGGGCTTATCAAACGAAGAAAATAATTCTTTTTTCTCTTGGGGCCCATGTGATAAAGTGCGGGCTGAATCCCGTCATTATAGACCTTATACATAAAAGGGTTATTGATGGGCTGGCCCTGAACGGAGCCGGGCTCATTCATGATGTGGAAATCGCCTTAATTGGGGCGACTTCCGAAAATGTCAATTCCGGATTAGCTAATGGCACCTTTGGCATGGCCAGAGAGACGGCTGAGTTAATTAATAAAGCTGTAAGCGAAGCCGGCCAGAAAAATAAAGGGATTGGGGAAGTCGTTGGGGATAAACTGCTTACCCTTAAAGCACCTAATAATTCCGTAAGCATTGTTGCCCAAGCCAGGGCTTTAGATATCCCGATAACTATCCATCCAGCTATAGGGACTGATATAGTTCACCAGCATCCAGGTGTAGACAGCCAGGCTTGGGGAAAGGCCGGTTTTTCGGATTTTCGCCTTTTTATTAAATTGGTCAGCCAGCTTGAAGGGGGAGTTTTTATTAATGTCGGTTCGGCAGTAATTATGCCAGAGGTTTTTTTAAAAGCTTTAACTGTAGCCCGCAATTTAAAGTTCAAAGTAAAAAAATTCACTACTGTCAATATGGACCAAATAGAACACTATCGTTCTAAAATGAATATTGTCAAGAGGCCGACTGAACTCGGCGGACAGGGATATTATTTAATTGGCCGGCATGAGGTCATGGTTCCTTTTTTAGCCAGAGCGATAAAGGAAGAGTTGGATTTATGAAAATTGACTTAAGGCATCTTAAAAATGTTATTAAGAAATTTTCCCAGACAAAAGTTCTTGTCCTGGGCGACGTGATGCTTGATGAATTTATCTGGGGAAAGGTTTCCCGTATTTCTCCCGAAGCGCCAGTTCCGGTGGTAGATATTCATTCAGAATCAATGATGCCCGGGGGAGCGGCTAATGTCCTGGCAAATCTTAATAGTTTAGGCGCGGAGTCTTATTTGGCCGGGGTAGTCGGAAAGGACAGGGCCGGAGAGGTCCTTCGCCAAGAGGTACTGAAGAGGAAAGTAAGTGACGAAGGTTTGATAGTTGACCCGAAAAGGAAAACTATTTCTAAAAGCCGTCTTATTGCTCATAGCCAGCAAGTGGTAAGAATGGACCGCGAAACTCGAGAAGAAATTAAAGGGGAAATTTTTAATCAGTTAATGCGTTATCTTAAAAGCATGATTCCCAAAATAGATGCCTTGATTATTTCCGATTATGGTAAGGGAGTAGTTACCGAAAGGCTGCTTAAAGAATTACTTCCCATGGCCCGCCTGGCTAAGAAGCGGGTTGCGATTGATCCTAAATTAGGTAATTTTTTTAATTATCGCGGGGTAACTATGATTACTCCCAACCAGAATGAGGTGGAGAGGGCTATGGGGATAGAAATTAAAAATGAGAGAGATTTATTTAAAGCCGGAAAGGAGGTTTTAAAACGGCTTAACTGTGAAAGTCTTTTGATTACCCGCGGGGAAGAAGGAATGACTCTTTTTGAACCTAATCGTCATCCGGTAAATATTCCGACGGTAGCGCGAGAAGTTTACGATGTAACCGGGGCCGGCGATACGGTTATAAGTACCCTTACCTTAGCTTTAAGCCTCGGTCTGAACAAGGAAGAAGCCGCCCATCTGGCTAATTTGGCTGCCGGGATCGTTGTCGGTGAGATTGGGACGGCTACCTTAACTCAAAAAGAACTTGTAGAGGCAATCGAGTTAGAAAATCAAAATACATGAAAACCATTGGTGTGATTCCAGCGAGATTCGATTCAAGGCGGCTGCCCGGTAAACCGCTGGCAGAGATTGAAAAAAAACCTCTGATCCAATATGTTTACCAGCAAGCTCAAAAGGTGAAAAATATAGATGAGCTTTTAGTGGCCACTGATAATGAGAGAATCTTTAATAAAGTCCGCCAATTCGGCGGTAAAGTGAAATTAACTTCGGCTCAATGCCGTTCGGGTTCTGACCGAGTGGCCGAGGCAATCAAAGATATTAAATGTGAAGTAGTGGTTAATATTCAGGGCGATGAGCCTTTTTTCGAGCCAGAGATGGTTGAAAAGATGATTGGGCTTTTAACAAAAAATCCGGAAATTCAAGTTAGCACCCCCTGCGTTAAGATAAAGAAACGTGAAGAGATAAAAGATGAAAATGTGGTAAAAGTGGCTTTAGATAAAGATAATTTCGCTATTTATTTTTCACGTTTACCCATTCCTTATTTTCGAGAAGGAAAGGGCAATTTTTTAAAACATTTAGGTTTTTATGCTTTTCGGAGAGATTTCCTTTTGCAATTTAGCCGCTGGCCGCAAACTCCCTTGGAAAAAGCGGAGAAACTCGAACAGCTTAGAATATTAGAGAATGGCTGCCGGATAAAAGTGGTTGAGTGTCATTCCGATAGTTTAGGAATCGATGTGCCGGCAGATCTTCAGAGAGCAAAAGAATTTTTAAAAGTTAGAGTTTGAGCTATGAGTAAAAAAATTGGATTTGATAACAGCAAATATCTCCAGGAACAAAGCCGGGCAATTCTTGAGAGAGTCAATAGGTTTGACCATAAGCTTTATCTGGAATTTGGGGGGAAACTTTGTTTTGATTATCATGCTGCCCGGGTTCTGCCTGGATACGAGCCAACGGTCAAAATGAAACTTTTGCAGCGGCTGAGGGAAAAGATTGATATTGTTTTTTGCATATATGCCAAAGATGTAGAGAAGGGAAGAATTAGAGGGGACTTTGGCATGACTTATGATATGGCTATATTAAAAACGATAGACGATTTGATGGATTGGGATTTAACGGTTTCCTCAGTGGTTATCACCCGTTTTAATAATGAACCGGCGGCGGTTAAATTAATGAATAAGCTTAAGAAGAAGAATATAAAAATCTATACCCACGCGGAAATTGAAGGATACCCCGGGGATATCGATAAAATTGTAAGCGAAGAAGGGTATGGAAAAAACGCCTATATAAAAACAACAAAGCCGATAGTGATAGTAACAGCCCCCGGCCCGGGGAGCGGGAAACTGGCGACTTGTCTTTCTCAGCTTTATCACAGTCACAAAAGAAACATTAATTCCGGCTATGCTAAATTTGAAACATTTCCGGTATGGAATCTGCCCTTAAAGCACCCGGCAAATATTGCTTATGAAGCGGCGACGGCTGATATAAAAGATTTTAATTTAGTCGACCCTTTCCACCTGGCTGCTTACGATGAAACGGCGATAAATTATAACCGGGATGTGGAAGCCTTTCCCATTTTACAGGCTATTCTAAACAGGATTGTCGGTAAGGAGGCTAAACAGGGCGTTTATAATTCCCCAACCGAAATGGGGGTCAACAGGGCCGGATTTGCTATTACCGATGATAAGCTGGTAAAGGAAGCGGCCAAACAGGAAATAATCAGGCGCTACTTCAGATATAACTGGGAGTTTATGATGGGTGTAGGAAGAAAAGAGACGGTAGCCAAGACCGAGCGGCTTATGCAGGAGATGAAAGTAAAGCCTGAGGATAGGCCAACAGTTTTACCAGCCAGGAAAACGGTGCGCCAGGCAGAGAAAAAAAAGAATGATGATGAAGGAATTTACTGCGGAGCAGCAATAGAGCTGGCCAACGGGAAAATTGTAACCGGAAAAAACTCTCTATTGTTGCATGCTACCTCAGCGGTTATTTTAAATGCGATAAAGGTTTTGGCGAAAATCCCGGATAAAATTCCACTTTTGCCGGCATCGGTTATAAAAAGTCTGGCCAATCTTAAAAAAGATGTTTTAGAGATGAAATCAGAAAGTTTGGATTTAGAAGAAACCTTGGTGGCTCTGTCCATCAGTGCAACAAGCAATCCGGCGGCTGAAGAAGCATTAAATCGACTTAAAGAACTTAGAGAATGTGAACTTCATATGACCCATATACCGCCGGCTGGAGATGAAGAAGGATTGAGGAAATTAGGCATAAACGCCACTACCGATGCTCTCCCAACATCCAGATATTTTTTGAGGTGAGAATGATGTCAAGGGGATCTTTATGAAGGAAGTGATAGTAGATAGCGTAAAAATTGGTGCCGGGAATCCGCTTGTTTTAATTGCCGGGCCTTGTGTTATCGAAAATGAAACCAGCGCTTTAGAACATGCCCGATTAATCAAGAAGGTGGCTGGTAAAGCTGGGATTCCTTTGATATATAAATCGAGTTATGACAAGGCCAATCGGACCTCAATAGATTCTTTCCGCGGCCCGGGATTGAAAAAGGGTTTAAAAATTCTTAAAAGAGTTAAAGAAGAATTAAAGATACCTGTTTTGAGCGATATCCATACCCAGGGAGAAATAAAAGAAGCCGAAAAGGTGTTAGATGTAATCCAGATTCCTGCTTTACTCTGCCGGCAGACAGATTTATTGCTGGCGGCGGGCCGGACAGGCAAACCAATAAATATAAAGAAGGGTCAATTCTTATCCCCCGAGGATATGGAGCCGATAATAAAAAAGATAGCCTCCACCGGTAACGAAAATATCCTTCTTACCGAACGGGGAAGCTGTTTTGGCTACCGTAATCTAATCAGTGATTTTCGTTCCCTGGTGATTATGGGGAAATTTAGTTATCCGGTAATCTATGATGCTACTCATTCGGTTCAACTGCCGGGTGGAAAGGGTTCTGTCAGCGGAGGTAAAAGAGAATTTATAAAACCCCTGGCTTTGGCTGCTTCAGCGGTTGGCTGCGATGGAATATTTATCGAGGTTCACCAGCATCCCGAGGAGGCTCTCTGTGACGGGCCTAATAGCCTGCCTCTGGCGGAATTATTAGAGCTTATTCAAACTATAAAAGAAATCGACAGGATAACCCATGGTTATAAAAAGAGCTAAGGAAATTCTTAAAATTGAATCCGAAGCCGTTAAAAATTTAATCAATCGAATTGACGATAAATTTGAAAAGGCGGTAAAGATTATTCTTCGCTGTCAGGGAAGAGTAGTGGTTACCGGAATGGGTAAATCTGGTTTAATCGGAAAAAAGATTGCTGCTACTTTAGCCAGTACCGGCACGCCGGCTTTATTCCTTCATCCCGCTGAAGGCATTCATGGCGATTTAGGTATGATGGTTAAGGGGGACGTGATGATCGCTATTTCCCACAGCGGAGCTACCGAAGAAATAGCCCTTTTAGTCCCGGCGGTAAAAAGGCTGGGCATTAAATTGATTTCTTTAACCGGAGATATTAACTCTCTTTTAGCTAAAAACAGCGAAGTAGTTTTGGACATTAGCGTACCCAAGGAGGCCTGTCCTTTTGGTTTAGCTCCGACGGCCAGTACCACGGCAACTTTAGCTTTAGGAGATGCTCTGGCAATTACTTTGTTAGAGAAAAGAGGTCTTAAAAAAGAAGATTATGCTTTTTTGCATCCGGGGGGCAGCCTGGGCAAAAAATTACTCAGGGTTTCAGATTTGATGCACCAGGGAGAAGAAATCCCCCAGGTGGGTGAAAATGTTTTAATGCGGAAGGCAATCCTTGAAATGACGGTTAAACGGCTGGGGGTAACGGCAGTGGTTAACGAAAACGGCGGGTTGGTTGGTGTTATTACCGATGGTGATTTAAGGAGACTTTTGGCTAGATCGTCTACTCCTCTGGATTTAAGGGCCAAAGAGGTGATGGGTGGAAGTCCAAAGACGATCAAAAAGGAAGAATTGGCTGAGAAGGCTCTTAAGATGATGGAGGATAATGCCATTACTTCACTGATGATTTTAGGAAAAGATACGACTTGGATGAGAATGAAGTAGAAATCAGTTA
>CAZDME010000042.1:0-12242 GCA_964506785.1 uncultured bacterium
TTACCTTCGCTACGAATTTTTTATATAAAGCCAGGCTTACTGATATGGAAACCTGTTATAAATTAGTTGAAACTGGTTTATTGAAAGAATTGGGACTTAAATCAAATCATTTTGAAATCGAACCTGAAATAACCGCAAAAATTCTTAAAAGAGACGTTCCGATTAAAGAGGTGCCGATTAACTACCTGGGAAGAAAATTTCATGAGGGAAAGAAAATTACCTGGCGGGACGGTTTTTCTTCTTTGAGGGTATTGATAAAATATCGGTTTACAGATTAAAGCCAAAATTCTGTTAAGTTGAATTGTAAAGAGTGCAAATCAAAGTCAAAAATATGAGTCGAAATAAACCGTTTGTAACTATTAAATACGCCCAGACGCTGGATGGCAAAATAGCTGACCAGAAAGGGCAGTCGAGATGGATTAGCGGAAGGGAAGCCCGCAAATTCGCCCATCAGTTGAGAGCCGAACACCAGGCTATCCTCGTCGGGGTTAATACAGTGATAAAGGATGACCCTCTTTTAACCGTTCGTTTGGTCAAGGGTAAGAATCCTCTCCGGATTATTCTGGACTCTCGATTACGCACGCCGCCCGGTTCCAGGATTATAAAGGGGGCTGGTAAGGTCCCGATAATTATTGCCACCACTGTCCGGGCGCCAAAGAGAAAAATTAAATTATTTCAGAAAAGAGGCATAAGAATTATTGTTGTCCCCGGAGGTAAAGCAGGCGGGTTAGATTTGACAAAACTTCTAATTTTTTTAGGCAAATTGAAAATAAAAACCCTGCTGGTCGAAGGAGGGAGTAAGATTATTACGTCTTTTCTAAAGAAAAAATTAGTCGGTAGATTGACACTTCTTATTGCGCCTCGGATTTTAGGAAAAGACTTGGCGGCCATTGGTGATTTAGAAATTTCCGGGATTAATAAAAGCCTCAAATTTAAATTAGAAGAAGTGAAAAAAACAGGGAAGGATCTGATTATCGTAAATAAAGTAGTTAGGAGATAGCAGTCAGTAGACAGTAAGAAGTCCGGTGGAAAATGAAATTGAGGTTTATTTACGTTTTAATTTTTGGCTGTTTGTTATTTAAAGGAGGTGGAATTATGGCTCTAGAATTGAAAAGCGCAGCCTTTGGCAATAATGAGTTTATTCCCGAAGAATACACCTGTCAGGGGGAAGATATTTCGCCGCCTCTCAGCTGGTCAGAGGTTCCGGAAGGGACAAAAAGCTTTGCTCTTATTTGTGATGACCCGGATGCCCCGGCGGGAACCTGGGTGCATTGGGTTATATATAACATTCCTCCAGGAGAGCAGGGCTTTTCTCCTGGAGTAAAAAGTCAAGAAACATTAGGAAATGGCAGCAAACAGGGGATGACTGACTTTGGAAGGGTAGGTTACGGTGGCCCCTGTCCGCCGCCAGGGAATCCACACCGTTATTTCTTTAAACTTTATGCCCTGGATGTATTACTTAATATCAATCCCGGTTTGACTAAAAAAGAGCTTTTGCAAAAGATAGAGGGCCATATAATCGAAGAAACCCAGATTATTGGTAAGTTCAGGCGCTGAGAATATTAAAGATAGATGAATATTTTAGGAATCTCTGCTTTTTATCATGACAGTGCCGCCTGCTTGGTTCAGGACGGAAGGATATCTTCGGCTGTTCAAGAAGAGAGGTTTACCCGAAAAAAACACGATTTTTCTTTCCCTCAAAATGCCGTTAAGGCTTGTTTGAAAGAAGCTAAACTACACGTTGAAGATTTAAATTTCGTTGTTTTCTACGACAAGCCATTCGTGAAATTCGAACGGATACTCAATTCTTATCTTGCCTATGCCCCCTTTGGGATTAACTCTTTTATCAAGGCTGTTCCATTATGGATAAAGGGGAAATTGTGGATAAAGGATATTATAAGAGGCGAGCTTAAATTTGAAGGAAAGATTCTTTTTTGTGAACATCACCAGTCTCATGCGGCTTCAGCTTTTTTCCCTTCACCCTTTCCGGAAGCGGCTTTTCTTACCATTGACGGCGTCGGCGAATGGGCGACGGCGAGTTTTGGAAAGGGTGAGGCTAACCAGATAAAAATTATGAAAGAGATTTACTTTCCTCACTCCCTGGGCCTTCTTTATTCAGCCTTTACTTATTATGCCGGGTTTAAAGTGAATTCCGGCGAATATAAACTTATGGGTTTAGCGCCTTATGGCGAACCTAAGTATAAAGACTTAATTCTTTCTGAGTTAGTAGATTTGAAAGAAGATGGCTCCTTTAAAATTAATATGGAGTATTTTTCTTATGGGGCCGGCCTTAAGATGATTAATAAAAAATTCGAGAAATTATTCGGCGGCCCAGCCAGAAACCCAGGGGCAAAATTAAGGCAGCGCGATATGGATATAGCCGCCTCCATACAGAAAGTAACCGAAGAAATCATGCTGCGCATGGCGAATTATGTTTATAAAGAAACCAACCAGAAGAATCTTTGCTTAGCCGGAGGCGCGGCTTTAAATTGCGTCGGTAACGGAAGAATTTTACGCCAGGGGCCGTTTGAAAATATTTGGATACAGCCGGCGGCCAGCGATGCCGGAGGGGCCTTAGGAGCGGCTTTGTTTGTCTGGTACCAATACTTAGGCAATAAAAGAATCTCTGACGGCATTCATGATTTTCAACAGGGCTCATTACTTGGCCCGGCATTTAAAGAAGGCTATATATCAAGTTACTTAAAGGCTAACAGAATATCTTGTCTGGAATTGAAGGACGAAGAAATCCCGGAAAGAATAGCTGACTTAATTGCCGCCCAGAAAGTAATCGGCCTTTTCCAAGGGCGAATGGAGTTTGGCCCCCGGGCTCTGGGTAACCGCTCGATTATCGGCGACGCCCGTTCGCCCAAAATGCAGGAGATAATTAATTTGAAGATTAAATTCCGGGAAAGTTTTCGCCCCTTCGCCCCGGCAGTAATGAAGGAAAAGGTTTCTGACTTTTTTGAGATAGATAGGGAAAGTCCGTATATGCTATTGGTAGCTTCGGTAAAAAAGAATATCCGCAAGGAACTATCTTCCGAAGAGATGGAATTGCCAGGTCTTGAGAAGCGGCGTCTGGCCCGTTCCAATATCCCGGCGGTCACCCACGTCGATTATTCCGCCCGTATTCAGACCGTCGATAAAGAAATCAATCTCAGATTTTATAAAATAATCGAAAGTTTTTATAAAAAGTATGGCACGCCGGTAGTTATCAATACCTCCTTTAATGTCAGGGGTGAGCCGATTGTCTGCACGCCGGAGGACGCCTATTTATGTTTTAGGCGCACCAATATGGATTATCTGCTTATGGGAAATTTTTTGCTCGAAAAAAAAGAACAAAAACCGTTGGATAAAGATAGGGATTGGCTTCGAGAGTTCGAGTTAGACTAAAAAACGATGATTATAGAAGAATTTAGAAATATCAAAAGCGGAAAGGAGGCCTTGCGGAAGTTTGGTATAACGCTGGCAATCGTTTTTTCTTTATTGAGCCTGTTTTTCTTTTGGAGGGGGAGGGGTTTTTATATTTATTTTTTACTGGCGGCCTCTCTATTTTTATTTTCTGCCTTACTTAAACCGCTTGTATTAAAACCGGTCCAAAAGGGATGGATGATTTTTGGCCTGCTTATCGCTTGGTTTATCACCAGGACGGTTCTAATTTTTTTATTTTATCTGGTGGTTACCCCGATTGCTCTCCTGGCAAAATTAACCGGCAAAAGATTTTTGGATTTGAAATTTAAAGATAATAGAAATAGTTATTGGATAATTAAAGCCGGGCAAAAATTCGAAAAATCCGATTATGAACGGCAATTTTAAAAGAAGGAGGTTCATCAGGTGAGTAAACTTTCGATTATTAAAGAATTCTGGATTTTTTTAAAGGATAATAAAAAATGGTGGCTGCTGCCGATTGTTATTGTTTTTCTTCTTTTAGGGGCTTTGATTCTGTTTAGCGAGAGCTCGGCCGTGGTACCCTTTATTTATGCCCTTTTTTAGTTAGGAAAAGCAGTTTGATTCGATTGATTTACCTCGCTTTGGCAGCCATAGTTTTTAACCGGAATTTATTATGGCCGATGGCTTAAGATAGAGTTTTGGTCCCGAGCCTCAGTCCTATGCCGCCTTTTTCCTTGACTTTTCCCTGACTGTTTTATAAGATAATGTGCTATGTTTATGGGGAAGGCCAAGGAGATAATTCAGAGGCGCCAGCTAATCTGGAATCTGGTTTTGAGGAATCTCAAAATCCGCTATAAAAGCTCATTTTTAGGCTTTTTGTGGACACTTTTGAATCCTCTATTTATGACACTAATATACCTTATATTTATCGGTATATTGAGATTTAACATAGATATAAGGGTTTTGCTTACCGGGATTATGCCCTGGCAGTTTTTTGTCATGTGCATGAGCGATTCGGTTAATTCAGTCTCCGGTAATGCAAACCTGGTTAAAAAGACCTATTTCCCGCGGATTATTCTTCCTTTCTCCATGGTGGTGGCCAATTTAGTCAATTTTCTCCTTTCCCTGGTTGTGCTTTTTTTCCTGCTTATTTTCTTTAAAACCAGCTTTTCTTTAATGCTTGGTTTTCTTCCGCTTATAATTATTATCCAGACGTTATTTATCTTGGGACTCTCTTTAATAATTTCCTGTTCCAACGTCTATTTTCGGGATACAGAGCATATTGTCAGTGTGCTACTTCTGGCCTGGTTTTTTCTCACCCCCATTCTTTATCCCATAAAAATGGTTCCGGAACGGTTCTTGTCTATTTATTTTTTAAACCCGATGGCCTCTATTGTTGCCCTTTACCGGACGGTTTTTCTGGGGCAGGCCCTGCCTGAGTGGCAGCTGCTTGGCCTTTCTTTAGGTATTGCCTTTGTTCTTCTGGCTGTCGGGGGCCGGGTCTTTTTAAAATTCGAACACTATTTTGCCGATGAGCTATAATCCGATTGAAATAGAAGATTTAGGGAAAAGGTTTTATCCCCGCAGGGAGCGCTACCGGACGCTTAAATCCACCGTTGTTGACCTTTTAAAATTAAAAAGGGGAGTGCAAAAAAGCGAATTCTGGGCATTGCGCCATCTGAGTTTCTGCGTAAAAAAAGGAGAGACATTAGGCATTATCGGAGCTAACGGAGCGGGTAAAAGCACTCTCTTGGGCTTAATTGCCAATACGATGCTTCCCACCGAAGGAAAAATCAGGGTCGAGGGGAGAATGTCGACTCTTTTGGAGCTGGGAGCCGGTTTCCATCCGGATCTCACCGGACGGGAAAATATATTTTTAAACGGTTCCATCCTGGGACTGGAGCGGAGAGAAATTGAAAAAAGGTTTGACCAGATTGTCGCTTTCTCGCAACTCGAGTCTTTTATCGATGTCCCGGTAAAGCACTATTCTTCCGGTATGTATGTCCGTTTGGGCTTTTCTATCGCCGTAGAGGTGGATCCGGATATTCTCTTGATAGATGAAGTGCTGGCCGTCGGCGATGAAACCTTCCGGAAGAAATGTTTAAACAAAATCGTTGATTTCCAGAAAAGAGGGAAAACCATGCTTATTGTTTCCCATGACCTGGAGACATTGAAGAAAATATGTGACCGGATAATGCTGATTGACGAGGGTAAATTCATCGATATGGGTTTACCCCTTGAGGTCGTGGAGAAATACAGGGAATTGGGCTTGCATAAGCAGGCCGGTATTTTAGTCAAAGAATGGGGGACCAGAGAGGTTGAAATAAAAGGGGTTAAATTTCTGAATGCCCGGGGCGAGGAAACCCAGCATTTTCTCACCGGTGATAAGATTACGGTGAACATTCCTTTTTATGCTAAGAGGAGAATCGAGAGGCCTTGCTTTGGTTTTGCCGTCACCGATAAAGAAGGAAGAATCTGCTATGGGACAAATACGCTTTTAGAAAAATATTCCATTCCATTTATCGAAGGCAAGGGGGTTATGAGTTTGATTATCGATTCCATCCCGTTTTTTCACGGGAAATATTTTTTTTCATTAGCCGTTCATTCCGAAGACCACCAGGCCCATTATCATCGCCTGGATAATCAATATGTTATTTGGGTGGAGAGCGGGAAGAAAACAGAAGGTTTTGTAGAAATACCCTGCCGGTGGGAGATAAAATCGGTAGTAGGTGATAGGTAGAAGGAGATAAGATGAAAGATATTTTTGAAATTAAGGATGAGAAAGTTGATGTTCAAAGAATTATGGAAATTATCGATAGGAGAATTACCGAAAAAAAGAAAGCCGGGCTTTACGACAAATACGATTTGAGCCGGGTAAGCAGCCTGGAGATTAAAAAAATCACTGATGACCGGGATTTTCTTGAGTATTACCTTAAGGTGATTAAAAAAAACTCTGATATCGATATCGGGGACTTTGAAATACATTCTAAGGGAGGCCCCCTGGGGAAACCGGTTGTCTGGATAAAAAAGATTATCTGGAAATTATTGAAGTTTTATACCTACCGCCTTTTCAGCCAGCAGAAAGAATTCAATGCCCAGGTAACCAATACCCTCCTCAGCTTGAATCAGAAGATAGACAAATCTTTGGCCGAGATTAAAGATAAAATTAAAAAATAAGGAAAAAGTAAGGAATGGGTAGAAAAAGACGGATTGCTTTTATCGTGCCCCGTTATGAGCCTGTATCCGCCGGAGGGGCCGAGGTTCACGCCCAGCGTCTGGCGGAAAAGGTGAAAGAACGCGGGCATAATGTCGAGGTCTTTACTACCTGCGCCCGGGACCATTTTACCTGGAAGAATTTTTATGAACCGGGGAAAAAAATGATTAATGATATCCGGGTCTGGCGTTTCCGGGTTAACCTTAACCGCCGGGCTGATGAGTTTTTAGCCATTCAGAGCCGGATTGACCGCCGCTTGGATATTTCCGGTGAAGAAGAGATTAAATGGGTCAAAGAAAGCGTAAATTCCGACGAGTTATATGATTATATTGCGAAATACCGCCGTAATTACGACTGTTTTATCTTTATTCCTTATCTATTCGGTTTAACCTACTGGGGGACCCAGGTCTGTCCGGAGAAATCCATCCTCATTCCCTGCCTGCACGACGAGCCCTTTGCCTACCTTAAGATTTATAAAGATTTATTCCAGCGGGTAAGGGGATTAATGTGTAATACCTTTCCGGAAATCGAATTGGCCAAAGAGCTTTATCGGCTGCCGGATGAAAAAATTACCATGGTCAGCCTGGGATTTGAAACCGGGAGAAGATATAATCCGGAAAATTTCAGAAAAAAGTATGCTTTAAGGGCTCCTTTCGTCCTTTTTGCCGGCCGAAGAGAAGGAGGGAAAAACACCCCTCTCTTAATCGAATATTTCAGGACTTATAAGCGGTATAACAAAAATGATTTAAAATTGGTCCTTATGGGGACTGGTGAAGTAAATATTCCTCCTGAAGGGAGAAAGGAAATTTTAGACCTTGGTTACCTGAAAGAGGCAGGGGATAAACTTGGCGGGTTTAGCGCCGCTTTAGTTTTCTGCCAGCCCTCAGTCAATGAAAGCCTCTCGATTGTGACCATGGAATCCTGGCTTTCCGGCCGGCCGGTTTTAGTCCATCATGACTGCCGGGTGACCAGGGATAACTGCCGGCGCAGTCGAGGCGGGCTGTTTTTTAAAAATTATTTTGAATTTGAAGAATGTCTTAATTTTTTCTTAAGAGAAAAGGAGTTAGCCGACCGCATGGGTGAGAACGGCAGACGTTATGTAGAGAAAAATTATAGCTGGCCGGCGGTTCTGGATAGATTCGAAGAGGCTTTGGATAAGTTTGGGGTGTGAGCGAAGGATAAAATGCGAATAAATCAGATGCTTCCCGGGTTCAGCCCCGGGGATGCCATAAGTAATTACGTCCTGGAATTACAGAAAATCATAAGAAGCTGGGGGTATCAATCGGAAATTTACTGTATCTATCAGCACGCCAGCCGGGAAAGCCGGGTTTTAATCCACGATTACAGCGAATACCGCCTGACGAACAGAGAAAATGATATAACTATTTTTCATTTTTCTATCGGTTCCGAACTGACGGAATGTTTTAAAGAGGTTTTGGGGAAGAGAATTCTTGTCTATCACAATATAACCCCGCCTGAATACTTCCAGGCAATAAGCGATGAAAAGGCGATGGTTCTTCACGAGGGGAGGAAGGAACTTAAAGAGCTGGCCGGGATTCCTGATTTGGCTCTGGCTGTTTCCGAATATAACCGCCAGGAGCTCCTTAAGGCCGGTTTTAAGAATACCGGGGTTTTACCTCTAATTGTTAATCTTGGCTATTTATCCGGCAGGCCCAGCCGGAAAATTTTAGCGAAATTTTCTGATTACTATCATAATTTCCTTTTTGTCGGCCGGGTAGCCCCTAACAAAAAATTAGAGGATATCATTCAAATTTTCTATTATTACAAAAAACTGATAAACCCCAAATCGAGATTATTCCTGGTTGGTTCGGCCTCAGGTATAGACCGTTATTTAGCCTATCTGCGCGGATTAATCATTGAGTTGGATTTAGCCGATATCCACATTACCGGGCACGTAAAAACAGATGAGCTCTTGGCTTATTACAGCCTGGCGGATGTTTTTATCTGTATGAGTGAGCACGAAGGTTTCTGCATACCTCTTCTTGAAAGTATGTATTTCAGGGTTCCGATAATTGCTTATCAGGCAGCGGCAATCCCGGAAACGCTGGATGGTTCGGGGATTTTGGTTAAAGAGAAAAAATTTCCGGCCATTGCGGAAATGGCTGATCTGGTAGTTAAAGATAAAGATTTCAGGACTCAAATTACCAATAGACAAAGTGAAAGATTAAAGGATTTCCATACCGTAAAAATAGAAAGGCAGTTGAAAAATTATCTGGGAGGTTGGCTTGAATAGAAAAAAATTCTTCAGGCGTGCTTTATTAATATTCGCTTTATTTTCGTTGATTATCAGCGGATGCGAAAGGTTGTCTTTTAAAAAGAAGTCAAGCAAACTGCCTATCTTGATGTATCATCGGGTTGATATTAAAAAACCTAACAAATACTGGGTAGAAGTGGATATGTTTGAAGCGCAAATGGCGGCTTTAAAAAAAGCCGGATTTCAGACGGTTACTTTCCCTCAGGTAGAAGCACATTTAAAGGGTAAGAAGCCCCTTCCGAGAAAGGCGGTTTTACTTACCTTTGACGATGGGTTCCGGGATTTTTATCTTTATGCTTACCCGGTTTTGAAAAAACATGGATTTAAGGGAACGGTATTTCTGATTAGCGGCACATTAGCCGACGATGATTCTGGCCGTCTTGATAGCCGCTGGACCGGTGATCCAAAGGAAGAATGGAATCTACATTTAATCTGGCCGGAGATTAAAGAAATGGCTGATTATGGAATTGAATTCGGAGGGCATTCCATGACCCATCCTTCTTTGACCAATCAAGCTTTAACGGATGAGGATTTATGGCGGGAAATAAATGGATGCAAGGTAATGCTTGAGGAACATTTGGGCCAGAGGATAATTTCTTTTGCCTACCCCGGGGGAGATAATGATGAGCGGGTGAGAGGCCTGGTTAAAAAGGCCGGATACAAATTTGCCGTTGGCAGTAAAGGAGGAACTCAGGAAAATATCGAAGAAAGCGATCCTTTTGCCTTTAAGCGATTAGCTGTTTTTAATCAAGATGCATCTCAGCTTATGTCTCAAATTACCGCGAAAGATAGTAGCCGGTAAAGATATTTCTGAACGGACTCAAGGACAAGCAGCGAGGACGGATAATGAAGAAAAAAAATTTTATTCCGGTATATGAACCAAGATTGGGCGGGAAAGAGCAAAAATATGTCCTAGATTGTTTTAAGACTAACTGGATTTCTTCTCTGGGCAGATATATTGATAAGTTTGAAAGCCGATTTAGCAAGTTTTGCGGCCGGAAATATGGGATAGCTACCTCTAACGGAACTACCGCTCTTCAGCTGGCCCTTTTAGTTTTAGGCGTGGGAGGCGGGGATGAGGTAATTGTCCCTGATTTAACCTTTGTTGCCTCGGCTAATGCAGTTGCTTATACCGGGGCTAAACCGGTTTTTGTCGATGTGGATGAAGAAACCTGGACAATTGCCCCCCGGAAGATTTTGGAGAAAATAAATCGCCGGACAAAAGCAATCATGGCCGTGCATCTCTATGGGCACCCGTCCGATATGGATGCTATTAGAAAAATTACCCGGAGGTATAGAATAAATTTAATTGAGGATGCCGCTGAAGCCCACGGCGCTTTATATAAAGGGAAAATTGTCGGCGGTTTGTCTGACCTGGGCTGTTTCAGCTTTTATGGCAACAAAATCATTACCACCGGAGAGGGGGGGATGATTGTTACCAATAATCTTAACTTAGCCCGAAAGGCCAGATTTTTGAGAGACCACGGGATGTCTCGCCAGCGCCGATACTGGCATAGGGCTATTGGCTATAATTTTCGCCTGACTAATATTCAAGCGGCCATTGGCCTGGCCCAGTTAGAAAAGATAGAGGAAGTTGTGGCAGAAAAAAGAAAGATTGCTCACCTTTACAATCACCATTTAAAAATGATTAAAGGGTTAACTTTACCCCCGGAGGCTTCCTGGGCGAAAAATGTTTACTGGATGTACAGCATTTTAGTTAATCCCGCCTTTGGCCTTTCCCGGAATAAACTGATGGCTAAACTTAAAAAGAAGGGGATTGATACCCGGCCGTTTTTTTATCCTCTTCATAAACTGCCGCCTTATAGAAAAAACGGTAAAAATTCGGAGCGTTATCCGGTCACTGAGCGATTATCCCCAAGGGGATTGAATTTACCTTCATCTCCGAATTTAAGCCAAGCCCAGATTAAATATATTGCCGAGGCTGTCAGAAAGATTCAAAAAGGGAATCGTTAATGATACACATTAAACTATAAGCTGTCCGCGATACGCCAAAAAACGTTTACTAAACGCTATACGCTGTCTTGGGAGTATATTTTGTTAAAGGGCGTTTCTGTTATTTTACCGACTTATAACGAGGCCGGTCATATTGCTGAGTTAATCGGGGAAATCTTCCGGGTGGCCGAAGGAGCGGGATTTGATACAGAGATAATTTTGGTTGACGATAATAGCCCGGATGGGACAGTCGGAATTGTCCAACAGGCTTTTAAAGAAAACCCCCGGTTAAAGACCTATATCCGTAAGAACGAAAGAGGTTTGGCTTCGGCCATCAGATTTGGTGCCGATAAAGCGACGAAAGATAATTTAATTTTTATGGATACAGATTTTAACCATGAGCCGCGGATAATTCCCATCCTGGTTAAACAACTTGAGGATTTTGACATTGCCGTTGGTTCCAGGTTTGTCGCCGGAGGAGGGATGAAAGGAAACCAGTTTCGATACTGGGGAAGTTATCTTTTTAACGCCTTTGTCAAACTTATCCTGCAGATCAAGACCAATGACAATTTATCTGGTTTCTTTGCTGTTTCAAAGGGAATTATTTCTGGTTTGAATCTAAAGAAGATTTTTAGAGGTTATGGAGATTACTTTATCAGGTTTCTCTATGAAGCGGGCAAAAAGGGTTTTTCAATAATAGAAATACCAGTAGTTTATCAAGAAAGGCCTTCGGGGAAAAGCAAGACGAATTTTTTCTGGCATCTTTTAAGGTATGTTTTTACTGTGTTTAAAGTGCGATTCGGGGAATAGAGAATAAATGGATAAACTTAAAAAAATAGTTTTTGTGATTATAAGCCTGGGAATAATGCTGCGTTTCCTTAATTGGCTATTGCCGGTTATGGATTCGGATATGGCAATAACCGGGTTAATGGCCCGGCATATCTTAAAAGGTGAATTCCCGGTTTTTTTCTGGGGGCAGGCTTATTGCGGTTCAATCGAAGCTTACCTGGCGGCCCTGGTTTTTGCCTTATTTGGCGCCTCGCGTTATGCTTTGAATATTGTTCCCGTACTTGAGTCGATTTTATTTATGCTGCTTATGTACCTGTTAGCTAAGCGGGCTTTCGGCAGAAAAACAGGAATTTTAACCCTTTTATTAACTGCTTTCCCTGCCCGATACCTGGTTGCCAATGCTGGTTTAGCCAGGGCAAACTATGTAGAGAATTTAATCCTGGGTGCAGTTGTTTTCTATCTTACCTATCGGATGGTTTTTGAAAAAGATGGTATGAATTCAAGGAGGCGTTTCTTTATTTTGGGAATATTTTATGGGCTAGCCTGGTGGACAAATTTTCAAAGCATCTATTTATCTTAACCAGCCTAATTTTTATTTTCCTGCGAAAAAAACGCATATTTTTT
>CAZDME010000043.1:0-11926 GCA_964506785.1 uncultured bacterium
GGCTAGTAGGGATATGGACAATTCTTCTCCATCTACTACTGGGAATAGGTCGAGGCAAATCTTTAATCTCGCCTAAATGGAATTGATAATAATTCTCATCTTTCCTGGAATGCTTAGGTTCATCAGGGAAAAGTTGAATTCTTTTAACAGTATCTATTCCTACTACGTCAGCATAATAAATTATCTGATATCGCATTTCCTCTCCAAATCTAGAAGGGAAATAGAAAGCGATAAATTCTACATCTAATGCATTCCGAGGCGCTGATTTAACCGGAATATGATACCATCTCTGATTTTGGATTATTGGCCAGAGCTTTTTCCTCGGGACAATACCGACTAAGGCGGGGTTATCTAATTTCTTCAAAAATTTCTCCAATCCTTTATGCTTTGGCATTCACGACTTAAGGTCATTCGCTTCACTCAGGGCCAATTTTTATGCAAAGCATAAAAATTGGGGTGGCTAACGGGATTTGAACCCGTACAAAGAGAACCACAATCTCTTGTGCTGCCATTACACCATAGCCACCATTGTTCCTATGATTCAGTACCAATTCTGCCTGGCAGAATTGGTGAGCCCGGTGTGATTCGAACACACGACCCTCTGCTTAGAAGGCAGATGCTCTATCCAACTGAGCTACGGGCCCTTTTTACCTCTTGATCCTTGAGTTTCTTTAGAAATTTCTTTCCGTATCCTGACTTCAGTTGCTTCTCTCTCACTCTTGCAGCAGAACGAGTAGATAATTTTTCAAAGTATAATAACTCCCAAGGTCTATAATACTCTGTCGATTTTGTTTTACCTAAGTTGTGCTCCTTAACTCGAGCTTCCAAATTTCTGGTGAAACCCACGCATATCCGGTTCTTTAAACTTGATATCAACGCATACACATAATACATAGAACTTGGCAGATGCTCCCTGCCGCTGCCTGCCTAATAACAGTCAGGGCAGGTAAATATCCTTAACAACTGAGCTACGGGCCCCTACTAGCAAATGGCAAATAGCTAATAGCTTATGGTTAATTATTATACCACATTTGAATGGGGAAAATTTCCTTTCCCCGTGAATATATAAGTGCTATAATACATTTGGCTAAATACTGTCAAAGAAACACCATAATGGTAATACTACAAAATTAACGGTAAGTCAAGAAAAGAAGTGATGTTTGGAAGGGATATCACGGTCGAAACTTATGAAAGATGATTTTAATTTTGCCGGGACTAAGTTCTGTTTGATTTTTCCTCCCTATCGCCAAAGCGAAGATTTATTTTTTTTGAAAGCGACTAAAAAAGATTTAGGCAAAATTCCCCCGCTTAGTTTATGCACGGTAGCGGCGGTATTGGAAAGATACGGAGGACGGGTTAAGATTATCGACGTTAATGTTTCAAAATTATCGTTAGAAGATACCTTAAATGAAATTATCGATTTTGGGCCTGATTTTTTAGGATTTACCTTATCTACCTACCAGTTTCATTTTACCCTGGAATGGATTAAAAAAATACGCCGGAGAATAAATAAGCCGGTGATTGTGGGGGGGCCTCATGCGCGGATATATTCCCGCCAGATATTAACTCACCGCTGCATCGATTACTGCGTGCTGGGAGACGCCGAAAAAACGCTTCCGCACCTGATTTATGCGTTAATCGAAAAGAAACCTCTCTCGCACGTAGGCGGAGTTGCGTATCGCGATAATTCAGAAATAAAATTGAATAATTTTTCTTTGTTTATCAAAAATCTTGATAACGTACCTTTCCCTTCCCGCCATTTAATAGATAACTCCCGGTATTATTCTTTGATTTCTAAACATAAGAATTTTACGGCGATGATCACCAGCCGCGGCTGCGTATTCCAATGCACATTTTGTGACCAGCATCGCATCCCTTACCAGGCAATGAAGCCCAAGCGAGTCGTTGATGAGATGGAAACCTGCGGGAAAGAATTTGGCGTAAAAGAAATTGATATGTTCGATGGACTATTCTCTCTCAATAAGCAAAGATTGCTGGAAATATGCGCCCAGATAAAAAAAAGGAAACTTAAAATATTTTGGTCTTTTCGGACGCGGGCGGATTTAATTGACAAAGAAGTCTTGGAGGTCTTAAAAACAGCCGGATGTATGAGAATACATTATGGTGTCGAGAGCGGTTCTCCGGAAATCTTGAAAAATATCCGAAAGAATGAAACATTAGAACACATTATTCGCGCCGTGCGTTTAACAAAAAAAGCAGGTATTGACACTTTTGGGTATTTTATGGTAGGCAATCACGGAGAAAATAAAGCTACGATAAAAGCCACATCGAAATTGATGCTTTCACTTCCTTTAGATTATGTGCAAATTTCCCCGATATATTACCCCCCGTATAGCAAAGTTTATTCGGATATCGTTGCGGTTATAAAACACGATTACTGGGCGAAATATACCGTAAACCCTGGCTACAAAATAGATTTTCCGATTATCGGTACGTCATTCAATAAAAACCAGATTGACCGAATTGCCAAAAAAATGTATCTGCGGTTTTATCTCCGTTTCCCATATATGTTTAAATATCTTTTAAAAATAAAATCGCTTTCCGAAGTCCAGAGAGCTTTTAGGGCAATTTACAATATGCTTAAGGAATAGTCTACTAAAAAACGGCTCGCTAAAAGTAAGCGCTCTGATTGCGCTGAAAGGTTAAAAGGCGATTTTAGGAACTAAAGAGGCTTGATAATGAATAGTGGGAAATATTCGAATCCGATTTGGCATGCTGATCCTTTTTCCCTTATTTTAGATAGTGAAGACGTTATTATAAAAGAAGTTACGAAAAAGAAATTCTTGTCAAAACGCAGTCAAAAAATTTTAATTTTCCCTCTAAAAATTCTCAAAGTCTAATTTGGTCGGGGCACCCAGACTCGAACTGGGGACCTCCTGCTCCCAAAGCAGGCGCGCTAGCCATCTGCGCTATGCCCCGTATATCCTTATCACCTGCTGATTATAGGCTAAATTAAGTTATCGGTCAAGGAAAAGGTTGCAAAACCAAGCGGGTGCGGTATAATAAAGACAAATGAAGACAGGAAAAAAAATATTAACCATTCTCATCCTTATATGCGCCGTTATCGCCGGCTTGAGCTTCTATTTAGAGAAAATGTTTCTGCCGGAAAAAATAAAAAAACTGGCTACAGATTTTCTTGAGGAACAATTAGAATTAGAGGCAAGCCTCCAATCGGTAGATTTTAGCTTCTGGAAGGGAATCGAGGTAAAAGGATTCGCCATTAAAAATCCGGCTGGATTTAAAGAGGAAGAATTAATAAAAATAGAAAGGGCTGTTTTAAAACCGTCTTTCCTATCTCTTCTCCGCCGGAAACCGGCGGTTTCAGCGATATTTATCGATGAGCCGCAGTTCAGCCTGGAACGAAACCAGAAAGGCATCTGGAACATCGAACGGCTTTTAAAGCCGTCTCCTCAAAAATCCCCGCTGAAAGAAAAATCACCAGATAAAAAGTTCTCTTTACGGGTTTCTAAAATTGTTATCCGCCAGGGAAATATTTCCTTCAGGGATGAAGGGATTACACCGAGCTTCTCCCGCAAAATTAAAAACATTAATTTAAATGTCTCACCCGTGGGCGGATACCTGGCCCTTATTTATAACTTTAACCTGGCGGTGGAAGAGGATGAAACCGTAATAAAAGGCAAAGGCAAATTCTTCCCTTTAGCCAAACGGGGCGGAATCGAGCTGGATATTAACCACCTCCCCCTTTCAGGCTTTAGCCCTTATTTAAATAAAGCCGGCACTTTCTCCTTCGATAACGGCCTTCTGGATTTAGCTTTAGAGCTTTCGGTGGATAAAAACGGCCTGGACGGCCGCGCCCAGCTTAATCTTTCCCAAATAGTCCTCTTTCTTAAAGATATCTATGATACCCCCTTGGTTTTCTCATCCGGAAAAATTGACAGCCGCTTCGGAGTGGACAATGAAAAAGAAGAAATCAATTTCAAGAACAGCTCAATCTCTATCGGAAAAATAAATATTAACGGCCAGGGAGAAATTAAATCCTTTAAAACCAACCCGGAATTTAATTTCTATTTTTCCAGCCCTTTGCTTGACCTTAAGGAAATAGCTTTTGCCTTTCCGACAAGCTCAGTTGATTTCTATAAATCCTTAGAAGCCGCAGGACCGTTTACAATCAGACGGGGTGAACTCTCTATGCCTTTTAAAAATAGCCTTAAGACAGCATATAAAATAAATCTGGAGATACAAAAAGCCGGATGCAAATTCCCCTTTCTTAACTCAAGAATAGAAAATATCCAAGGGCATTTGGATTTTGGCCCGGAAAAAATCGAGGCAAAAAAATTAACCGCCCAAATCGAAAAGCTGCCTTTTTCTTTAGGCGGGAACTGGGGAACAAAAAGAAATGCCCCGGTAAATTTAGACTTTTCCTTTAGCGAGTTTTCTCTGGCAAACCTGGAAGATGTCTTTAAGAAAAATTTCGCGAAGGACTTCCCACCTTTAGATTTTCAAGGAAAAGGCGAAGGTAAATTAAATATTGCCGGGCAACCCAGTAAATTAAACTGGCAGGGCGATATAAAACTTATCGAGGCGGCTATTTCCCAGAAGAACCGGAATAATCCAATCGAAAAACTAAACGGCCAGATTCATTTTAGCGATGATTCCTTTTCGACAAAATCGCTTCAGGGTATCTGGAGGAATAAACCCTTAAGCTTAAGCGGCTACCTTGAGGATTTTAAGGAGCCCAAATTGGAATTAAACTTGAGCGGCGAAGGAATCAACCTGAAAGGGAAAACCCAACATCTCAAAGAGGGAGGAGAATTATTGGAACTCTCCGGGAATTACCAGGGCATTCCAATGGAGGCCCGGGGGAAATTAAAAAAAATAGCCCCTTTAACCTTTGACGGCAGCCTGAAAAGCTCACCGTTGGAATTAAATAAACTGGTAAAAATCCTCCCGGCTAATTTCAAGGAAATTTATAAAAAAATCGATTTATCCGGGACGGCTAGTTTAAGCGCCAATTTAGCCGGCGAACTTTTAAACTGGAAAACATGGAAAGCCAACGGCAGATTTTCTTTCCCTAAACTCCACGTTACCAAATGCAGCCTGAAAGAATTTTCTTCTAATTTCAACCTGAACGAGCAGAAATTGTCCCTGTCGGATTTAAAAGCAGCTATTTGCCAAGGGGCTCTCCGGGGAAACTTCCAAATTAATTTAGCCGAGTCTTATCCAAGTTATACAGGAACTTTTTCCCTGTCGAATGTAGACTTAAGCAGGTTGAGCCAGGAAACTGACTGGAAAGATTTAGACCTTCAGGGATTAGGAAACTCGGAGGTTAAATTTAACGGGTTTGGCGGCGACTGGAATAAACTTAAAGGAGGAGGCTGGATTCATTTAGCCGGAAGCCGCCTCTGGGAAATCCCTCTCTTAGGAGAACTATCTAATATCTTATTGATCCCGGGACTGGATAAAACAATCATTCGCGAAGGACACTGCAATCTTAATATCAATCAGGGACGGGTCTATACCCGGGATTTGGAATTGTTGAGCGATAATCTAACCCTGAAGGCCGAAGGAAGCGCCGGTTTTGACACGACCCTCGATTTCGATATTCTCATGCAGTTTTCAGGGGCTTTAAGAAAAGAAGCAAAAAGTTTAACAAAATTAGCTAACCTGGTTTTAAAAACAGTTGAGCAGCTGCTTGTTCAAATAGAACTTAAAGGAACTATCGGTAAACCTAAATATACCGTCAGGCCGTTTCCGGTAGATAAAATACTGGAGAGAGAAATAAAAAACAAACTGGGAGATTTCCTAAAAGATTTACTGGAAGAAAAACCGTAAAGATAAGGAAACTATTAAGCAATCAATTTCTCTATTACCCCGGCCATTTTCTTAAAGGCGCGAAAGCGGTGGCTGACTTTGTTCTTCTTCCCGGGAAGAAGCTCGGCAAAGGTTTTTTTATAAGGCGGGTAATAAAAAAGAGGGTCGTAGCCAAAACCTCTTTTCCCCCGGAACTGACCGAGGATATAACCAGAGCACTTTCCTTCAACTACCTTAATAACCTTTTTGGGATCGGCTAAAACAGCAAGACAACGAAAACTGGCCCGCCTCTTAGAAAACGGCACACCACGGAGATCCCTGAGTAACTTCCGATTATTCGCCCGGTAATTACCCTGCCTACCGGCATAGCGGGCCGATAAAACACCGGGCCTACCCTTTAAAGCTTTTACTTCCAAACCAGAATCATCAGCTAAAGCAAGCCGGCCGGTAAACCTGGCGGCCAGACGGGCTTTTTTTAAGGCATTCCCTCTAAAAGTGGGGGCGTCTTCCCGAACCTCAGGGAATGAAGGGAAATCACTCAAGCCGATAAGCTTGATGGGCAGGTTTTTTAAAATAGCGGCAATTTCTTTTTTCTTTTTTTTATTTCTGGTAGCTAAGACAATCTCTATTTTCCGGGCCATTAAAGAATTGCGCCGACAAGGCTTTTCTGGATACTAATGAGCTTTTTTATTCCCTGCCTGGCAAGATTAACCAGTTTCTCCATATCCGATAGGGCAAAAGGATGCCTTTCCGCGGTTCCCTGAATCTCAATAAATTTCCCTCTTCCGGTCATAACCACATTCATATCTACCTCGGCCGATGAATCTTCCCGGTAAGATAAATCAAGCATTAGTTCCCCATCCTTGATACCGACACTGGTAGCCGCAACCCAATCTTTTACCGGAAACCTCTCAATCGTTTTTTCCCGATGGAGTTTTTTCAGGGCTTCGACCAGGGCGATAAAGGCACCGGTAATAGCCGCCGTCCGCGTGCCGCCATCAGCCTGAATTACATCGCAGTCAATCCAGAGGGTCCGCTCTCCCAGAAGGTCCAAATCGACTACAGAACGAAGGGAACGGCCGATTAAACGCTGAATCTCATGGGTGCGCCCGGCAATCTTTCCCCGGGAGGCCTCGCGGATAATTCGCTCGCTGACGGAACGCGGTAACATCCCGTATTCGGCAGTAATCCAGCCTTTACCTTTGTTTCTTAAAAATGACGGGACTTTTTCTTCAATACTGGCGGTGCAAATGACTTTGGTATCACCCAATTCAATCAAAGCTGAACCCTCAGCATATTTATTAAAATTTTTTTTGATTTTAACCGGCCTGAGTTCTCTATTTTTTCTTTTGTCGGGACGCATGGTTTGCTCCTTTGAAAGTGTCAGAGTGTCAAAGTGTCGGAGTAAATTGAATTGCCTTTAGAATCGATGGCGACGATAGCGGGGAAATCTTTTACTTCAACTTTAAAGACAGCTTCCGGGCCTAAGTCTTTATAGGCAACCTTCGAAAGCGATTTAATCTTCCGAGATAAATAGGCGGCGGCGCCGCCAATGGTCACCAGATAAACCGCTTTGCTTTTCTTTATCGCTTTAATGACCTCTTTACCTCTTTTGCCTTTGCCAATGGTCCCGGCCAGACCTAAAGCAAGAAGCCGGGGAGTAAAGGCGTCCATTCGAGAACTGGTCGTCGGGCCGATAGCGCCGCTTATCCTCCCCGGCGGGGCCGGGGTGGGGCCGGTATAATATAAAAATTGATTATTTAAATCTATGGGGAGGGATTTCTTTTCTTTTATGGCCGTTAGAAACCGCTGGTGGGCTTTGTCACGGGCGGTGTATAAAACACCGGAAATAGAAACCATATCTCCTTTTCGGAAATCAGCCAGAACTTTTTTATTTTTTATGGGAACGATTAATTTCTTCATATTTCTGTTTTTGCCCAGCGCAGGGAATGACAGCTTAAATTAACCGCCAGAGGCAGGCCGGCAATATGGGTGGGTAAAAGACCCGCCTTGACGGCCAGGGCGGTAAATCTGCCGCCCCAGGCGCCGGCGCCAATACCTAATTTATTTACCGAAGCAAGAATGCTTTTTTCTAAATGTTTAATATTTCTTTCCCGGCTAACCTTTCCCAGACGCCTGATTAAAATAGTTTTAGAGGTTAAAACGGCCTCTTCCAGGGTGCCGCCTATACCCAGGCCGATAAAAAGCGGCGGGCAGGCATTTACTCCCTTTTCTTTAACCAAATTGACCACTTCACCTTCGATATCCGAAAGAGAGGAAGTCGGATTGAGCATAACCGTATGGCTGACATTCTCGCTGCCAAAGCCTTTAACCAGAAGGACTATCTTTAATTTATCCCCGGGGATAACTTTCTGATGGATAGGAGAAGGGACAAAATCAGTTTTTCCCCTCTCAAGGGGATTAAGAACCACTGAGCGGCGTAAACAACCATCGCGGTAGCCAGCTTTCACTCCCTGCCAGACGGCTTCTTCTATTGAGCCGTTAGTCAGTTCTATCTCCTGGCCAATCTCTAAAAAAATTATCGGAAGACCCGTATCCTGACAAAGAGGAATTTTCTTTTTCCGGGCGACGGAGGCGTTTTCCAAGATTTTACCAATGACCCATTTTTCCCGCCCGGAGGCTTTCCTTTGGGCATTTTGCAGGAGCGCCTTTACCGGCTGAGGCAAATTAAAATTAGCCTCGAAAACCAAGTCTTTAACCTTTTCCGTAATTTTATCAACTTTAATCTTCCGCATATCTTCCGGAGAGCCTATCTAAAATTAAATCAGCAATTTTTCTTTTTTTGAGACGGGGGGTGGAAATAAGAGAACCGGCCATTTCTATCAATTTAACCCGGGTGAAATCCTTCCCCAAGACTCCCCCGGCCTGCTTAAGATTGACACCTACCATTAAATCCGCATTCTTATCGATCAGTTTTTTCCTGGTGAGTTTTTCTAAATGGCCTGTCTCGGCCGAAAACCCGACGAGTATTCTCTTCCCTTTTCTTCGTCCCAGCCAGGTGAGGATATCGGGATTCCTTAGAAGTTTAAGTAAAATCTCCGAACGGCCGCCTTTCTTTATCTTCTTCGAGCTGAATTTTTCCGGACGAAAATCAGCCACGGCAGCAGCCATAATAATTATTCGGGCCTTCCGAAAATTGAGCTTAACTTCTCTAAACATCTGCCGGGCAGTTTCAACGGTGATCACCTTAAAGGGCAATTTTTTTGAGCAATCCCCGGCGGCAGTGATAAAAATCACCGTCCCTCCCCGGGAATGAACAGCTTCGGCTAAAGCCAGGCCCATTTTCCCGCTGGAGGCATTGCTGATAAAACGAACCGGGTCAATCGGCTCCCGGGTGCCGCCAGCGGTAATCAAAACAATCTTTCCCTGGAAATCACGCTTAGACATACCCTAAAAAGTAGTCAGTAGATAGTAGTCAGTAAACAGTAATATTGTTCACGAGTTATGTTCACACTTTGCTGATAAATCTGGCGATTTCTTGAGCGAATCGCAATTTTAGGAAAAGCAGCGTGAATAATTTTGGCTGCCCGCCAAAATTTTTTTGGCGGGATGGCGAGGACTGTTTGAGCCTCCGCCAAGCATTCTGGCGGGGCGAGTTCCGCAGCCACCAAAATTATTCATGACCTTTACCGTTAAAAAATTGCCTCTGAGGAGAAATCGGCAGATTTAGAAGATTTATCCTTTAAGCTATACTGTAAATCCCACTTCTGAATAATAGAAGATTGTAGTCAATAGATAAATTATCGCCGCTTTGCCGGACGCCTTAAAATCTTTAAGGCTTCACTAAGAATTCTATCTACGGAAACTAAACGCCCCTTGCCTTTATCGCCGCTCGATAAACGGCCGCTTTCCGGACCTAAAAAGTAAAAGCCGGCTTTTTTTAATTTGCCGATATTCTCCTGAACAAAACTATTCGCATACATCTTTTGATGCATGGCCGGACAAACCAATACCGGGCAAGATAAGGCAATAACTAAGGTAGTGAGAAAATCATCGGCAATACCCTGGGCCATCTTGCCAATTATGTCAGCACTAGCCGGGGCGATAATAACCAGACTCACCCTTCGGGCTAAAACAATGTGGTTATCCTGAGAGATTCCTTCCGGAGGAAATAAATCGGTAATAACCGGCTGGCGGGATAAGGACCGAAAGGTTAAAGGCCGGATAAATTTTTGGGCGCCTTCGGTCATTACCACGGTAACCTCAAAATTTTTCCGGGCTAAGCGGCTGACCAGTTCGGCCGCTTTAAAAGCGGCAATACTGCCGCATACCCCAACGACTAATTCCTTCTTTTTCCCTTTTCCCATTTTTTATAATTTAATCTTTCCCTGGGCAATTTCTTCCAGGGCTATCGTCGATATCTTCGAGGCTTCGGATTTAACCAACTTAGGAGCGCCATCGTTTAGCTGCTGGGCGCGGCGCGCCGCTAAAACGGTTAGTTTGAAAATACTATCCACTTTTTTGTTTAAATCTTCCAGGGAAACATATAGCATAATTTATTACCTCATCTGGTTCAGTTTGGATTTTTCTAAAGCGATTTTCTCCTCTAATTCCCCGACGGCTTCTTCTAATTTGCGGTTAATAATTTGGTAGTCAAAACCGGCAGATTCTTCAATCTCTTCCTTCGCCCGGGCAAGTCTCATAAAAATCGCTGCTTCACTTTCGGTCCGGCGCTCTTCCAAGCGCTTTTTTAAATCTTCCGGGGTTGGGGGATGGATAAAAATGGAAACCGCATCCGGATAGTTTTTCTTAATCTGCGAAGCGCCCTGGACGTCAATGGTTAAAACAATATCCCTTCCCTGACGGATAGCTTTATCCAGGGCCTCCCGGGAAGTGCCGTATAAATCGCCGTGAACTTCGGCCCATTCGGCAAAAAAATCCGCCTGCCGCTTCTTTAAGAAATCCTCGCGGCTGATAAAAAAATAATCGCGGCCTTCTTTTTCTCCGTCACGGCAACCGCGGGTGGTGTAAGAAACCGAAAAAAGAAGAGCGCGGTTTCTCTCGGCCAGCCTCTTACAAAGAGTGGTCTTCCCGGCGCCCGAAGGGGCGGAAATAATGACAATCAATCCGGAAGGTTTAGTTTTCGCTTCCATCATTCCAAATTCAAGGACTGCTCGCGGAGTTTCTCTAATTCCGCCTTAATTTTAATGGCGCTCCTGGATATATTAACTTCGCCCGCTTTATCGTTTAAGGTGTTTATTTCCCGGTGGAGCTCCTGAAGAAAAAAATCGATATTTTTGCCGCTGGCCTCTTTCAAGATAAGCTGATGCAAAGATTTGAGATGGCTCCTAAAACGGACTGTCTCTTCGGTAAAATCGGAACGGATAAGACTAAAGGCTATCTCTTTATCCAGACGCTCCCGGTCAATTTTTTTGTCCATCTGAATCTCGCGCAAGCGCTCTTTGAACCTCTTCCTTAATTTCACCCGGCAGGCGGGGAGGAACTGCTGAATCCTCGAAAGCTCTTTATCGATAAGACGGAGACGGCCCTTGATATCCTTCTCGATACGCCTTCCTTCTTCCTTGCGGGAAGAAATTAAATTATCAAGCGCTTTCTTCAAGGCCCGATGAATGATTAATTTGCCTTTTCTTTCTCTGTCCGGTGAGGAACTGAAATAAAGAACTCCGGGAAAATTGATAACTGCCTCCAAAGGGATTTGAGAAGAAACCTTAAATTCTCTTTGAAGTTTTTTTAACTTTTTCCCTAAGGATTGAACCAATTCTTTATTTAATTTGAGCTCACCCAATCCCGAGACACGATTCTCCCAATAAAGGTTTAGAAAAACCATGCCCCTTTTTATTCTTTTTCTTATCTCTTTTTTCAGCTCAGGCTCAAGCGAGGATAATTCCCGGGGAAGATTGAGCTTGGAATCGAAAAAACGGTGGTTGACTGATTTTAGCTCAAGTCGTATCTCACCAAGATTCGAACGGATATTTGCTTCACCATAGCCGGTCATACTTCGTAACATAAAGGCTATACCTCCTATGTATATAGTTTCGATAGAGGGAACTTATAAGTGTAACCTAAATTGAAAGGTTTGTCAAGTGCGACTGCCGGGTTTGTCAAGCCAAAATAGAAATGTCGTATTGTTACCAAAATAGAAATGTCGTAT
>CAZDME010000044.1:0-10802 GCA_964506785.1 uncultured bacterium
TATGTGGCTGATAAATCACGTTCCAAAAAGCTTGGCGGCACCGGTTTGGGCCTTTCCATCGTAAAACACATTGTGCTTTTGCATAACGGCAGTATCAAGATAGAAAGCTCCCCTGGTGCTGGCGCCAAATTCATCGTTACCCTTCCTATCGACGCATCCTAAATTCCTAACAAAAAATTAACATTTCCCTTATACCCTGTTAACACTAGCGGTGTATCTTTTAGTTAAGATGAAAAAGAAAAAGTCTTTCCAGAGATACAGCCGGATGCTGAAAGATACGGCCAAAAATTACCGTGGATTCAACGTAAACTATGACGATTTAATCAAAATTTGGCTTGATGGGTACTTAAGGGGAAGAAAAAGAGTTTCTTTAGATAGAAAAAACGGGAGCAAAAATTAACCAAAAATTAACAAATAGTTTATATTCCCTTAACCACTCAATTGTATAGTGTAATTAGAAAATTAAATTTTGGAGGATAAATTTCAATGTGGAGAGTGTCAAAAGATATGGACGGGCATATAGAAGATTATCAAAAAGAGATGCTGGTCCCTTTTCTTAAAAGAGAGCTTAGGGAAACCGCCGAATTCATTTCCAAAATAGAACGCGGCGAATACATTGAGCTAAAAACTCTAAAGGCCTTTTTTAATAAGAAATCCTGCCAGGAGAGGCATATCCTGCGCACCCTGCTAAGGGATGAGCCCTCCCTATTTTAAAATGATAAGACTATGACTATATACGATAGTAGTTTCTGGTGTTTGGAAAAAATGAAAGAAAAGGAGGTGAGAACTTACTGTAATATCCGGAGGGATATTGTTCGATTGCCAGGACTAAACTATAGAAATAAAGAAGAAACTCTGTGTGAGACGGTTTTACCGTTACATTTAAAAAATAGAGAAAAAACTTTCAAGGAGGTATTAAATAATGAAGAATAGTAAATTACTGGCAATACTTTGCTTTCTGGCCATAGGGAGCTTGGCTTTGCCTTCTTACGCCAGTCAGATTGATATTCTGGTAGAAAATCTGGTTGATAAAGGGGTGCTTACTCATGGAGAGGCTCAGCAAATTTTAACCGAGACCAAGGAAGAGATGAGAGCCGAGCTCGCTCAAGGAAAGGTTGAATTTTTACCTTCCTGGGTTCAGGGGATGAAGGTAGGTGGTGACTTGCGTTTGCGCTATCAATGGGAAGAAAAAACCGGCTCTGAAGACCGCAATCGCGGAAGGTACCGTTTTAGACTTGGAATGGAAGGAAAGGTAAATGACAAGTTAAAAGCTGCTGCCGGGTTAGCCACTGGTGGTACTGATCCGCGTTCTACCAACCAGACCATGCATAATAGCTTTGAGACTCCGGATATAAGATTAGACTATGCTTATGCCCTCTGGGATATTAATCCTCAGTTTATGATGGAAGGTGGTAAGATGCAGGGTGTTAAAAAATTGCTCTTTAGGCCTTCAGACTTACTCTGGGATTCAGATATTCATCCGGAAGGCGGCCAGCTCAATTTTAAAACCAAGGTTGATAGCCTTGATTTATTCATCAATAACGGCTTCTGGGTTCTTGATGAGATAAAAACATCTAGCCATGACCCTTTTATGTTTGTTATTCAGCCTGGGTTCAAGTATAAGTTCAATGGTAATACCCATCTTAAAGCTGCTCTTGCCTACTATGGCTTTGAAAATGTTCAGGGCTCAGCCCTGGACCATTCTGGAGGGACCAACACCCTGACGTCCAGCAATGTTTTAAAATATGACTATGATGCTGTTGCTCCCAGTGTCGAATTGGGAATAAAGGAGCCTTTTGGTGATGTTATTCCGTATCTGGCTATATTTGGCGATTATATCTATGCCGACGATCCTGGTGATAACAATAAAGGCTGGTTAGCCGGTGTAAAATTTGGCGATGAAAAAATTAAAGATTTTGGCCACTGGCAGCTTAAATACCAGTACCGGGAATTAGAAAAGGACGCCTGGCTGGATACTTTTCCAGATTCAGACACCTATGGCGGCATCACCGATGTCAAAGGTCATGAAGTAGTTTTAGCCTTTGGTTTAGGTAAAAACACTGAATTGAACATTGATTATTACCATAGTGAAAGAATAAGCTCTTCTAAAGAGCAAGATTTAGTCCAGGTTGACTGGATAATGAAATTTTAAAGAAAGGAGGAAGAATATGAAACTAAGTAAGATTTTCTTCGCGCTATGTGTTGCTTTATTTTTTGCCAGCCCCGCGGTTTTAGCTTTAACCATCAAAGGTTCAACCACGGTACTTCCCATTGCTCAGGCTTGTGCCGAGGTATATATGGACGATAATCCCGGGGTGAACATTTCTGTGCAGGGTGGCGGCTCAGGGGTAGGAATTGCCTCTTTAATTGATGGCACCTGTGATATTGCCGATGCTTCTCGTTCCATTAAGGACAAGGAATTGGA
Source organism: uncultured bacterium (assembly GCA_964506785.1). Lineage (GTDB taxonomy): Bacteria > CAZDME01 > JAYEMH01 > JAYEMH01 > JAYEMH01 > CAZDME01. The sequence goes on from CAZDME010000044.1 coordinate 2,426, forward strand.
TAAGGCGGTATCTAACGGAAGAGAGCCCAAGGCTCATGTTGTAGCCATGGACGGAATTGCCGTCATTGTTCATCCATCCAACTCCATATCCGCCATGAAGAAAAGTGAGATTAAGGCTATTTACACCGGTGGAATCTCTATGTGGTCCTCAGCTGGTGGCAGCGGCGGTAAAATTGTAGTTATCTCCCGTGACAGCGCCAGCGGAACCTTTGAAACCTTTAACAATCTGGCTTTAGACAAGGCCAAGGTCAGGCCGGATGCTTTGCTTGAGGCTTCCAATCAGGCGGTTGCCATGACGGTAGCCAGGACTCCTGGAGCCATTGGTTATGTGGGTTTAGGCTATGTTTCTTCCAAGGTAAAGGCTGTCTCTGTAAATGGAGTTATGCCTTCCAAAGAGACTGTTCTTTCCGGTAAGTACATGCTGGCCCGGCCGCTTTTTATGTATACCGATGGGAAACCTACTGGCGTGGTCAAAGATTTCATTGATTTTGTCTTAAGCAGCCAGGGGCAGAAAATTGCCGAAGAGAATGGATACATCGGACTCAAATAATACCGTCGTCCAACATTCATTCCTTACCCTCCAGGCACGGCAGGTTTCGCCCACCTGCCGTGTCAAGGTTTTACTTCATAAAAAGAAGTTATTGTTTAAGGTCAAAGCGGGTAGGAAGGTTTTGGCTTTCGGTATTAGTTTTTTGTTTCCTAAACGCTATACGCTAAATATTGCCCGAACAGGACTCCCTTTAATTAGGGATGAATCGGGTTCGATTTGTTAAGGTTTTAATAGTTGATTAAAAAAAGGTTTTTTGTTAAATTAGAAGGCAATGTTACGTATAAAAGAAAATATTTATAAATGGATTTTCAGTCTTTTAGCCTTTGCTTCTTTAGCTTTTCTGGTTGGCATAACCGTTATTCTTTTTAAAGAGGGCCTGCCGTTATTTCGCCAGGTAAAGTTTTTTGATTTTATCTTTGGCAAATACTGGTATCCTACCTATGAACCGCCGGATTTTGGGATTTTACCGTTAATTCTTGCCTCCATTTGGGTTACGGTTGGCGCTTTATTTATTTGTGTTCCTCTGGGAGTAGGCAGTGCTCTTTATCTAAACGAGTTAGCCTCCCGGCGTCAGAAGGTTTTTTTGAAGCCGATAATCGAATTACTGGCTGGTATTCCCTCTATTGTTTACGGATTCTTCGGCATGGTAATTGTCGCCCCGTTTATCCAGAATTTACTCAATCTGCCGGTGGGGCAGACGGCTTTTACGGGCAGCTTAATGTTAGGGATAATGGCTACCCCGACTGTTTGCAGCATTTCTGAAGATGCCCTTAATTATGTTCCCAAAAGTTTCCGGGAGGCCTCTTTAGCTGTCGGTGCCAATCGCTGGCAGACTCTTACCAGGGTAGTTATCCCGGCAGCCGGTTCAGGGATTTCCACGGCCATAATTCTCGGGATGAGCAGGGCTGTCGGTGAGACTATGACGGTCCTTATGGTAACCGGGGGAGCGGCGGTTATTCCCCGTTCTTTTTTCCAGCCGGTCCGGCCGATGACTTCCACTATTGCCTCTGAAATGGGAGAGGCAGTCATGGGTAGTTCTCATTATCAGGCTTTATTTGCCATTGGACTTATTCTTTTTTTAATAACCTTAGTATTTAATGTTATTGCCGAACTTATCAGCCGGCGATTCCGGTTAAAATTAGGCCTGGGCAGATGAACAGGAAAAAGATTACTCAAAATATGGGTTTTTCTCTTTTATTTCTCTGTATTATTGCCACTTTATTCTTTCTTGGCACACTCATTTACTTTGTTGTTTTTCGAGGGATCAAGGTTCTATCCTGGGAATTTTTGACCCAGGTTCCGCGAAAGGCCATGACTTCCGGCGGCATTGCCCCGGCGATTGTGGGGACATTTTATCTTACCCTGGGGGCCATTCTTTTTTCCCTGCCGTTGGGCTTATCCTGTGCTGTTTATCTATGCGAATACAGTCCCAAGGGTTTTATTGTAAACATTATCCGGATGAGCATTAACAACCTTGCCGGTGTTCCCTCGGTGGTATTTGGTCTTTTTGGCTTGGGTATATTCGTTAAATTTTTTGGTTTTGGTGTCTCTATTCTTTCCGGGGCCCTTACCCTGGGCATCATGGTACTTCCCAGTATCATCTCTGCTTCTCAGGAGGCTTTACTTGCCGTTCCCCAGTCCTACCGGGAGGCTTCTTTAGCCGTAGGGGCTACTCACTGGCAGACGATTAAGAGGATAGTTTTACCGACGGCTTTACCGGGAATTTTAACTGGAGTAATTTTAAGCGTCGGCCGGGTAGCAGGGGAGACCGCTCCCATTCTTTTTACCGCGGCCACATTTTATACTAGAGGATATCCCGGATCTATATTTTCCGAAGTTATGGCTTTACCTTATCACATTTATGCCCTTATGACTGAAGGCACCCATCCTCACGAGCAGACCCAGATTGCTTATGGATGCGCTTTGGTTCTTTTAGTTTTAGTTCTTTTGATATCGGCCCTGGCCATTTATATCCGGCAAAGGCATAGGAAGGTTTATGAATAATAAAGAGAATAATAAAATAAGAATGAAAGTAGAAAATGTTAATTTTTATTACGGCCGCGTTCAGGCTTTAGAAGATATAAACTTGGATATTTACGAGAACAAAGTTACCGCTATCATTGGTCCTTCTGGCTGTGGTAAATCCACTTTAATCCGGCTTTTTAACCGGATGAACGAGCTTATTCCCAACAGCCGCTTCGAGGGTAAAATCTATTTAGACGGTAATGATATTTATCGTCCTCAGGTAGACGTGGTTGAGGTAAGAAGACGGGTAGGCATGGTTTTTCAAAAACCCAATCCGTTTCCCAAAAGTATCTATGAGAATGTCGGCTATGGTCTGGAGGTAAACGGCATAAGAGACAAAAAATTCATCGAAAGGCGAATAGTCGATTCTTTAGAAAAAGCCGCCTTATGGAAGGAAGTAAAAGACCGGCTCCACGAGAGTGCCTTGAAGATGTCTGGCGGCCAGCAGCAAAGGCTTTGTATTGCCCGCTGTTTATCGGTTGAACCGGAGGTGCTTTTATTTGACGAGCCTTGCGCCAGTCTGGACCCGATTTCTACCAGAAAAATTGAGGAACTTCTAACCGAACTTAAAAAGGCCTACACCATCGTTATTGTCACTCACAATATGCAGCAGGCCGCCCGGGTTTCCGATTACACGGCTTTTCTTTATTTAGGCAAGCTTATCGAATTTGGCGAAACCCAGAAATTATTCACTGTGCCCAGGAATAAGATGACCGAGGAATATTTAACCGGTAAATTCGGATAATCTTTTTATGGAAAAGATAAAGGTTTTATTTGTTTGTCTCCATAATAGTGCCCGCAGTCAAATGGCCGAGGCATTCCTCAATTCACTATTTGCCGATAGATTTTATGCGCAAAGTGCCGGATTGGAAGCTGGAGTGCTCAATCCTTTAGCTGTTCGCGCCATGAAGGAAGAGGGGATCGATATTTCCAAAAACAAAACTAAAAGTGTGTTCGATTTTTATAAAAAAGGGGAATTATTTCAATATGTCATAACTGTCTGTGACCAGTCTAATGCCGAGCGCTGTCCGATTTTCCCGGGCAATGCCCGAAGGTATCACTGGAGTTTTCCCGACCCGGCTGAATTTAAAGGCAGAGATGAAGAACGCCTGACTAAAATGAGAATACTAAGGGGGCAAATAAAAGAAAAGATTGTGCTCTGGGTAAAAGAAATTAAAGAGGTTTAAATTTTTAGAAAGGAGGCCCAAAAATGTTAGATGAGAGGATAACGGCTTTAAAGAAGGCGCTTATCGAATATGCTGCTTTAGTAGAAGGAATGATTGAAAAAAGCATAAAAGGTTTACTTCAAAAAAGAGAAGATTTATTTTTAGAGGTTCTTGAAAAAGATGAACCCCAATCCAACAGGCAGGAGATGGATCTGGATGAGATGTCTACTACGGCCATTGCCCAATTTCAGCCGACTGCCGGTGATTTAAGAAAGATACTGATGATATCGAAGATTAACAATGATTTAGAAAGATTAGCTGACCATGCGGTCAATATTACACAGAGCAGCCAGTTTCTTATTGAAAAGCCGGCTGTCAAACCGCTCATTGATATTCCCAAAATGGCTGAAGCGGCCAGGGGTATGTTAAAGGACAGCATCAACGCTTTTATAAACGAAGATGTACGTTTAGCTAAAGAGGTATGTCAAAGAGATTCTCTTGTTGATGATTTACAAAGTCAGATTGTCCGGGAACTTATTACTTACATGGGGGCTGACCATTCGACCATTGAGCGTTCTCTTCATTTGATGAGGATTGCCAACAATCTGGAACGCATTGCTGATTTGTCCACCAATATTGGCGAGGACGTAATTTTCATGGCTGAAGGCCGGGTTATAAAGCACCATAAAGAAGACTCTAAAGAACGGTAATTGCTTGTAATCGCGCCACCCGCCAGTGTTTTTTTCTTTCCTAAACGCTATACGCTACCCGCTATACCTAAACATTAACAATCCATTGACTAACTGCTTATTTTGTGTTACAATTTTGAAGATTTCCCTCATCTACGCCGCCTTTCAACGCATGAGGAGATGTTTTAAAAGGTTGTGGTTGCCTATCTGGAAACGGTTTTTTTAACAATAATAAACTGCCCGGGAAGCTAAAGGTTCGTTTTTTTATTGTTCCTGAAGCTGAAGAAGACTTTTAAGGAGAGGTTTTATGTCCAGATTGATTCTAAAGAATTACGGCGGCAGCTACCAGTTAAAAATTGAGAATGCCGATGATTTCGAAAAGATTTATGATCTTAGCGATGCCCGCTGGGCGGCCACCAGCATTCCCATTGACAGTTTGAATTGCGATACTGCTTTTCTTTCTTATGTCGATACGGATAAAAACGGCCGTATCCGCACCGATGAATTAAAAGCTGCTCAAGGTTGGCTCTTCAAGTATTTAGCTAATCGCAGCCGTCTATCTGAAGAAAGTGATGTTCTCATCCTTGATGATATTGACACCAGCCATCCCGAAGGGAAAAAAATATATACCGCTGCCAAAAGCATTTTAGCTAATCTCGATTTACCCGATGCCCGGGAGATTAGTCTAATCGAAGTCCGGGACAGAAAAACTATTATGGCTAATGCCGCCGGTAATGGCGACGGCATTATTCCTCCGGAGGCTGCATCTAAGGCTGATTTATCGCGGTTTATTGGTGATGTTATGGAGACGGTTGGCTCCAGGCTTGATGCCGGTGGAAAGCCGGGAATTGGTGAAGGAGAACTGCAAGAATTTTTAGCCGAGGCAGAGGCTTATCTCAACTGGCGGGCTAAAGGGGAGATTCCTAAGGGAAAAAAATTTACCGAGATTATGCCCTGGGGAAAAGAAACAGGAGAGGCCTTTGAATCGGTAGCTCGCTTGGAAGAAAAGATTGAGCAATATTTTACCCAGTGTGACATGGTTACCTTTGATGGGCAGGCTTCCACGCGGATGCAGCTCCGCCAAAAAGAACTTGAAGAAATGGATTTTAGCGATGTTTCGACGCTCAAGGCTCGTCTTAAAGAGGCGCCGCTTTCTTCACCCAATGCCAGAGGCATCCTTTATTTGGAAAAAATGATTAATCCTTTATATGCCGAGTCTCTAAATAAACTTAAAGATAATGTTTTGAAACGCGCCCTTGGGAGATTGACCAAACAGCTTAATAGGGAAGACTGGAATAAGGTCAAGGCTATTTTTATTCCTTACCGGGACTGGTTGGAAAGTAAAGAGGGGAATAAAGTTGAAAAACTGGGCATAGAAAAGCTCCGTTTTTATCTTAAAGGTTCATATAAACACGAAATAAGCAATTTTATATCCAGGGATCAGGCGGTGGCTGAGAACCTCAGCCAGATAGATAATCTGGAAAAACTTATACTCTACCAGAGATGGTTAATGAACCTGGCCAACAATTTTGTCAATTTCCGCAATCTTTATGACCCTGAGTGTCGCGCCCTCTTTGAAACGGGAAAATTGGTTATTGACGGCCGGGAGATGACCTTTACTTTGAAGGTTCGAAATAGGGACGAGCATAAGAAAATAGCCCGGGATAGTTTTATCTATTTAATGTATCTGGAAATTACCGGCCGCCGGGACCAAGTTTTTTCGCCAGGTTCAGAGGAATCCTCTTTGCCTGGACAAGGCACCAGCTTTGAAATTGTTACCGCCGTAACCGCTGGCAGCGTTGGCCGGCTTCGTATCGGCAAACGGGGTATTTTTTTTACTACCGACGGCCAGGAATGGGACGCTCAGGTGGTTGATATTGTTAGAAATCCGATAAGCCTCTGGGAATCGGTAAAAGAGCCTTTTCAGCAATTTAGTAGTTTTATAAAGGATCAGGTAGATAAGTTTACCCAATCCCGAAAGGACAAACTTGAAGGTACTGTTTCTCAAGCTGGCCCCTCGGGTATTGCCCGCGACCTTCTTCTCGGCGGGGGAATTGCCATTGCTGCTTTAGGCTCAGCTTTTGCTTATGTGACCAAGGTCCTTTCCCAGGTACGTCTCATCCATATTGCCGGCGTTTTTTTAAGCGTACTGGTAATTATTTTACTGCCCGGGCTCATTAATGGTTTTATTAAACTTCGAAAAAGAGACATGAGTGTTATTCTGGAGGCCTCGGACTGGGCGGTAAATGTCCGAATGCGTCTGAGTGCCTCCTTAGGGGCGCTTTTTACCCGCCTTCCGGCTTTACCCAAAGGAGCCTGTAAGAAACGAAGAGACTTACTCGGCCAGTTTGTCAAAAAAATCCGTTATAGTTCCTTTGATTTTCAAAAAACGCCCAGGCTAATTTTAATTGTTCTTTTTATTTTTGTTTTAGTTGTTTTTCTGATTTTTCATTTTAAAGGAAGCTTTTATTCTATCTTTTAAAAAAATAAATAAAAGAAAAAAACAATAGGTATTGATTAAAAGACAATATGCAGAAGGCCAATTTACTTCGCGGCAGAATAATATCTTTACTTTTTGCTTGTTTTCTCTTGGGATCTTTAGAGGTATTAAGCTGGTGGATTTTTCCCTCTGAAGATAGAATGGGCGAAATACTTAGTATCCTTAAGCAGGATTCGGTTCTTTTTTGGCGGCAGAGGCCCAATTTAAATGTAATTTTTCAGAAAGTAACTGTTAAGACTAATTCGTTGGGATTAAGAAACAAAAAGGTTGCGCCAAGAAAAGCTGCAAATGTTTATAGAATTGTTTGTCTTGGGGCTTCTCCTACTTTTGGCTGGGGTGTAAACAGCCATGATACCTACCCATATAAATTAAGGAGACTTTTAGCTGAAAAACATGGACAGCAAAGGCAGATTGAAGTTATCAATGCCGGTGAAATTGGCTACACCTCATATCAGGGGCTCCTTTTTTTAAAAAAAGAAATTTTGAATCTCTCTCCGGATTTAATCACTATTTCATATGTTCTTAATGACGTAGATAAATATCGTTTTTACAGAAGCGACGGCAGGAGTGATAAAGAATTATCTCCTAAAAACAAAATTTTGGTGACTGTAGAGAATCTTTTAGACAAAAGCAATTTCTTCAGGAGGCTTAAACGAATCATCGTTTACAATAAAGGGATGGCGGTTAAATACTTTGGGGAAATTAATGATGGCATTTATTCCGAGGCACGAAGGGTTTCGCCGGAAGACTATAAAATGAATTTGGAGGCAATTATTGAAACCGCTGTTCAAAATAACGTCAAAATAGTATTAGTTAAAATGCCCGTTAATCTGTCTTTTCCAGACGAGATAGCTGAATCCCTAAAGGCTAAAGCGGACGGGCATATAATTTCTGCCTTAAGTTATGCTAGGGTTAATGAATATGATGAAGCTATTAGGGAGCTTAAAGAAGCGGTAGAATTTAATCCCTATTCAAGTAAGGCATTTTATTATTTAGGGATTTACTCCGAAAGAAAAAAGAAAATAAAGCAGGCAAAGGGTTACTTTCAAAGAGCAAAAGAGGCGGAGCTTTTTCAATGCGGAAGGCTTGGTAAGTTTTATAATGAGACTATGGAAGAGGTATCCCATGAGAAAAATATTCCTTTAGTTGATATTGTTTCGACTTTTAAGGTTTTTAACAGAGAAAACGGTAAGTATCTCTTCCTGGATCAAATTCATGATTCTATTCATCCCAATGCTTTAGGGCACGAGATTATCGCAAGAGCCATATACGTTTTAACAAACAGCGTCCTGTTTTAGTTTAAAAACTGAAAATGAAAAAGATAACTGTTAAATTATTTATAGCTTTATTTAGCTTTATATTTTTCCTTACCCTTCTTGAAGCCGGTTTAAGAATTGCCGGATACCTTTATAATAAAAGGACAATTTCACAAACCGATAATTTAATT
>CAZDME010000045.1:0-10695 GCA_964506785.1 uncultured bacterium
GCGGGATTAGTTTTTGAACCGTAATTATAGCCGGCATCAGTAAAACCACGCGAATACCACCGGCCGTCCCAGGCAACCTTATTAATCCTATCGCTCATCACCCGGGCCTGCCTCAAGCATTCTTTTTGCTTGGATTTTTTGTTGAGCAAGCCGGCTAATTCAGCCATAATTTTAAGAGACCTGACCAGCGCCATAGCCAGCCAGACACTTTCTCCCCGGTGTTTGATGCCGGCGGCATCAATGCCGTCATTCCAATCGGCATGGCCAATTAAAGGCAGTCCCCTTTCACCAGTATCATTAAAGGTGAAATTCAAGTTTTTCTCCAGGTGTTCGAAAAGGGTGCCGGAACCGTCCTTAACCGCTCCACCTTTCCAATTTAAATCAATCTGCCAACCTCTAATCCAGCGGTCTTTTAAATAAGGAATCTTCTGGGAAAGTATTTTTTTATCGCCGGTTTCTTTTATATAAGAAGCCACCGTCGGCGTCAGCCAAATCTGGTGGTCTTTGTTGGGGCGGTGCCCGGCCGGCCCGTCTGTATCCGACCAGCCCGGAGCCGAAGTGCCGTCCTGCCGGATAAGCAAGGCAATCTTTAATATCTTGCGGCGGGCCAACTCCGGATTAATGGAGGTAATCGATTCGGCATCCTGGCAGGAATCCCGATAGCCGCGGCCGCCGGAACTTTCGTGATAATATGAAGGAGAACGGGACCAGAAATTACAAATGTATAACTGGTATTTTACCCAGATATTGGCAATTTTATCAAAATCTTTGTCCGGCGTTTCTATCCAAACATTTTCCAATATTCTTTTCTGCCAGAGCTTTTTTACCTTTTCTAATTCCTTTTTGGCCTCATCTACCTTTCGATATTTATCTATCATCGATTTTACCGAACCAGTAGCCCTGGGATAACGCCAGGGAAATCTTCCGTCAATCTTCATATCTTCACATAGGGTCTGCCCCATAACAATAACAAATTCTTTTGATTCTCCCGGTTTTAATTTTAATTCATGCTTTAAGAGGCCAACGCCGTCTTCACCGGAGCAAAACTCATAATTTTTAAAATTTTTCTCCTTTAAAAATTCCGGGCTGGCTTCCGTCTGAAATCGGCCGAGACTAGGCACCTTGCGGACGGAAAAACCCCGAACCGGCAGGCTGCTCGCCAGGAAAGTCAAATATGGATTGGACTGAATATCCATATCGCCCCAGACAGCCGTTTTACGGCCAATGACGGCAGATAAATCTTTATCGAACCAGATGCGGTTATATAAATTCATAATATTGCGATAGCGAATCTCCATGTGAAAATCGCCGATTAACCATTCAACATACGGGAAAACCTCTAAATTTTTTAGACGCTTAGTCTGATTGCTGATTTTAACCAGCCAGATTTCACAGGTGTCTTTGCGGGGGACAAAATAGGTTACCTTCGATTCGAGACCATACAAACTAGTTTCAATGGAAGTATAACCCAACCCGTGAGAAGCCCGGAAGGATTTGGGTTTAATTCTTAAAGGCTGATAGGCGGCACTCCAGGATTTTTGGGTATCTTTATCTTTCAAAAAAAGAAAACGGCCGGGACGGTCAATCTGCCAGTTACCCTGCTCCCAGCGAAGAAGACGGTCAGTGCGGCAGTCTTTATAAAAGGAATAGCCGCCGGCGACCTGCGAAATTATGGCGCAGTAATTTTCGTTGGTCAGATAATTTATCCAGGGACGGGGCGGGGTTGGATTAGTAATAATAAATTCAGTGCCGTCTTTAGAAAAATACCCGTATTTCATAGTTGCGTTTTTCCTCCTTACTCGTTAAACCGATTTGTCATCCACGACTTACTATTTATTCCACAATTCTTTATAAACATAATAGGCTTTTCGAAGATGGCGGATAAATGGGCTTAAGGTGCCGTTGGCCTGGCTGACCACTCCCAACCATTCTTCATACATCCAGCCGTCGGGAAAAGGGCCGATAAACTGGCCGTAGCGCTCCTGAATAGCCGGATTATTTTCCGGCGGAGGGCCGGCTTTCCACCACTCGTCATTCCACTCGAAAAGGACGCCGCCTAAAGAGTTTCCCTGGCCGCTTCCAGCCATGTTATATTCGATATCCTCCCAGCAGCCCTTTAAATAATTTGCCTGTTCTTCTTCCATCCTCTGGCGCGTGTAATTACCGTGCATATAAGCCGGACAGCCATATTCGGTAATTAAAACGGGATGGCCATAAACATCCCTGACATTTTCCCAGAGACTGCGGCCAAAACCGTAACTGCCCCGGTAGGTGTTTGTCCCAAAAATATCGACATCAGGGCAATTCTCGGCCAGTTTATCCAAATAAAGGACATCGCCGTTACAAATCGCTACCGGATGGTCCGGGTCGACGGAGTGAATCCACCTGGCCACATCATTGACAAATTTGTAATAAGGAATGGGGTCGCTCTTGGCGTTACAGGCAACACCATAATTATTTTCATTGCCGAGAATCCAGATTAAAACCCAGGGCTCATCCTTGCAGTTCATAACCATCTCTTTGACACTGTTCATCATATTCTCGCGGTGCTTAGGGTTACTATAGTCCGTTCCGGCATACCATTCCGCACCGGAGCCAATGGTATACATACCCAGATAATCGCCGACGGCACAGCGGATGCCGTAATTTTCGTATAATTCGCCAAGCAGCTTTTTGTTATAGGCGTGATGATAAAGCCGGATGGTATTTACCCCCATATCCTTCATCAGCTGGAAATCTCCGACGGGCGGTTCGACCTCAATCTCCTGTTTATTATTGCCGCTGGTATCGATAAAGGCATCATAAGGGCCGTCAATTTTTCCGTTTTGATTATAATCGGCAAACATCCAGTCCCGGTGGACGACTAAACTTCCGTTATCCGGAGTCAGGCCGACCTTATTAGGCGTATAGGCGACACATTTGATTTTATAGGGTTCGCCGTCAACCAGAAGCTGCCAATGTCCGTTATCGTATTTTACCAGCCGCACCTTGCCTTTTCCCCGGCCGCCGACCACCCGGTGCCGGGTGAGGTCCACTTTAGGAGGGGTAACTTCTTCGGGCGGCGCGGCAACAAGCTTGCCCGGGTCAGTAATCACAATGTCGTTATTGACATTATCATCAAAACCGTTCTCGACGACAATCTTGGCGCCCACCAGCTTTATCCCCAATTCCGGATGAATCCGGGTTAAATAATCGATTTTATCAATAGAGACCTTGCCGATATACCAGGGGGTTTTCCAGTATGTCCAGCCGACGGTAAAAGGGTAATGGACAATGACGGCGTAATAGGCCTTTATGGCCGGAAGAATCAATCCGGATTTTTCCAAAGCCAAAGCGGTATAAAAAAGTTTTACCCCCGGGTCTTCATCAGTGGTTGCCCATTTATAAAAACAGACGCGTTGATAATCGGTATTGACGAAATCCCAGTGGCTGCCTTCAAGCCACTGATGTTGGTCTAACCAGCGGTAATCCGGGTCGCGAAAGATAGAAATCTCATTAGGATAAATTCCCTCCCCAACTGCTTTGGAAAGCCCGTCGCGGTCGGTTATTTCATAAACGTACTCTCTTGTTCCCTTATTTTTAAACTGGCCGTATTTTTCGTAATCAACAATCTTCTCGGTGCCCGGGTCGTATAAGTTAATCGGCCGAGCAGGAGGCTGCCAGGAAGCAAAAGCTACTGCACTAAAAAACAATAAGATGATACTGGTTAAACATAATTTCTTCATCGGCTATCTCCTTTACCTACCTATAATAACAGTTTTATTTCTTCTTAACTACTTCCACATAGACGATATCGCCGAATCTTCTTTGGTAATTGCCCTTTTGATAAGTGCTCCCGGCGGAAAAGCTGATAAAACCCGGCTCTTTTAAAAGATAGCGAAACTCTATCTCGCCTTTTTCATCGGTAACTTTCGACCCTTTTACCTGCTCCCAATAACTGGACTCAAAAATTCCGTAATCAACCCTCTGCCGGCAAACGGGGTTACCGTCAGCATCGGTAACTCTAACCTTAACCACAGCATCAATAGTTTTGTGACCGACAAAATATTTGGGCTCGTCGGGAATAACCTTGACGGAAATAGGAGGAGGCGGAATTCTTGTTTTATTAAAAGTCCAGATCTGGGCCTCTTTTTCAACCAATAGTATCTTTTCTTCTTCCCCGGTTTCTTCACTTTTAATTTCAAAAGCCCGGATTCTTAAGATGTGTTCTCCATCTTTCACCCGGGAAGAATCCCAGCTACCCTTCCACCAAAGCCTTCCCTCTTTTTCTAAAGGCTGCCACTTAGTTTTATCAACCTGGTATTCAACTAAAGAAGCCCATTCAGTAACAAAAACCTCAATGGGCACCTCGGCTCGATAATAATCCATCTTTTTCGGCTCAATCATAATGGCTTGATTATAATCTTTGAGCGCTTTATAAAGCAGTCGCGGTGTCCCGGTTATATTCGAGCTTTCATCCGGAATCGCCAAAACGCCAAACCACTCTTCCGGGTCGTTTTTATCATGTTTGGTTTCATCCCCGGAGAAATCATCGTTTTTCCACCATTCATCAACCCAGGCAAAAACACAGCCGCCCGTAGCCCCGGCCTGAACCAAATCATCGTACATCTCAAGCATACCTTCGGCCTGTTCTTCATCGCTTAAACCCCCATACCTTTCGATAGAAGCATGGGCAACCGGCGAAACCGAAAGGCCAAATTCACTGATAACTAAAGGTTTATTCCGGGCATGCTTTTGCTTCAACCATTCCACATAGGGCCGGTATCCCAGGCAGTGGCTGACGGTAACCGGATTATACGAGAATACATTGAAACAGACGGCATCCAGGTAATCAAGCCCAAGGAAAGCCAACTGAGGCCAGTTAGAAAACGAGATGTATCGGTTTTTTTCCAACTCATGTATTTTTTCTACCATTTTAGCGAACATCGATTCGGTCGTCTCTTTTCCGGAAATCAAGACGCGTTCTACGGGAGGTTCATTTGAAATCAAAAAGAGCATAATGTTATCAAAAGCCTGAACGTTTTTAATATCATGCAAGGCCATATTCAAGGCGTAATTTTGCGCCGCCGGAGAGCCATAATCCCGGGTAGGGTCAAACCAGATACCCATAATTACCAGAAGCCCATATTTTCGGGCTAAATCCAATTCACTCCGGGTTAACGGCGCCCAGGTGCGAATGGCGTTAAAACCAGCGGAGCGGATGAGCTCGAAATCCTTCTCCATAATATCCGGATTAATCCGGTGTAACCAGGGAAGCTGATTGGGCCGCCAGGCGCCATAACCCATTCCTTTAATAAAAATCTTTTCGCCGTTTAAACAAAACCAATTATCTTTAATCTCTACCTCTATCGGGCCGTAAAATCCGGTTACCTTTCTTTCTTCTAAAACGGGTGAAAGAGCTTCTTTTACCGGCATGACTTCCGGTTTGGTAACTTCCTTTACCCGGCGGGCAGAAAATAATTTAAAACCAATGAAACCGGCAGTTATTATTAAAACAATAATTAAAAGATTCTCTATGCTTTTTTTCCCTCGGGGCGTATCATTGCTCTTTTCCATGTTTTCCATAATTTAGGCTCCTTTATCATCCAAATTAACCGTTAATGGTAGCATACTTCAGGCACAGTGTCAAGAAAAGTCGCCTTTCAAAGTTCCGATATCTTACTCCCTTTATCTTTTATGCCTCTCGCTATTATAAAAATAAAGGGGCGCTTTACCTGCCACCCCCCTATTGCCGCATGCAAATTAAGTTATTTGCTAAAACCTTATTTTTTAATCCCCAGTATTAATAAACTTTTATGGCTATTGGTAATTTATAGAATTTATTTTGGGGATCCAGCTTTAACCTCGACTTGGCCTCATCGGCCAATTTAATCAAAACGAATTTCCCTCGCTGGATTTCTAATAAATTGCGGCTTTCCGGATATTCCATAATAACCTTCTTATATGCCTGGTTGGCCTCTTTGGATTTACCCTGAACCCGGCAGGCTTCAGCGACAATAAACTGGGACATCCCCACATCATTAAGAATCCGGTATTTGCTAAAGACCTCTTTAGAATCAGCGCTTAAAGCAATCTTACCCAAAACCTTTATTTTACTTTGCTCTTTCTTTGCTTCCCGGCTAGAAAGTTCAATGCATTTTTCTGCGGCGGCAATGGCCTGGGTGAATTTTCCCTGAGCTAAAGCCCGAGCGGCCTCCCGGGTTAGCTCTTGAGAGGACCCTTCGGCAAAAGCCAAAGGAATAAAACCAAAAACCAAGCCAAAAACCAGAATTAAATTAATAACCCTCATTCTTCCTCCTTCCCTGCCTTTTATTCTCCTTTTTGAACTAAGCGTTTAAATGTTCGCCCGGCAGAATCCGCGTATCCCTGAATTATTATATCTCTTTAAAAATCATTTGCAAGATAAAAGATACCGATAAAAAGGAGAGGATAGCGTCTCTCGATATCCTCTCCCCTGTTATCAAATTTTACTTCCTGAATCCATCTTTAAATTTAGTAACGCAGACGGGAATCATTCCAGTCAGTAATATTGAGCATTTCTATCCGATCATCAGCAGCTTCTGAAATTTTCCAGGTTTCGTCCTTGACAAGATCGGTCTTAGCCGCACCATCCATCGCTGAACGGCCGTAAGGGAGATTATCGCCAGCTGGATTATTACCTCCGGCGCTATCAACTGCCTGATAGGTGGTAATACAGTCAGCTTTTGTTCCAATCTTACCTTTCCTTAAAGCCTCAGCCTTGATAAACCAGCAAGAAGCCACATCACAATAGGCATAACACTCATTATATAAACCTTCGATGGTACTGGCCCCGGGCGAATCGTGGTAATCTTGAGCCCGGCTCTTCTGCCCCTCAGCCTGATCTTTATACAGGGCAATACAAAATTCGGCATAATCTATAGCCTCACTGTACTTGCCGCTGCCTAAAGCTTCCCAGGCAGCTACCGTCATCGCCGCTGAACTGGCTTCATCACCGGTAAAACCTAATAACCGCGCATAAGCGGCATCAGCCGGCTTCCAGAGAATGGTAGCCGTGGCATCAGCACACTGAGCATAGAAATAATCACCAGGCGAACGGTCATCAGCAACTAATTTATGGAAAGCATCTTTGGCATCGTTAGTCAAAGAACCATCCCTTAGTCTATAGGCATCTCCCAGGATGTAGTAACAGGTACCAACATCATTCAAAGCCCAATAACCGGCATAGACTTCAGTTACCGTTCCGGCGGGATAGTCCGCTAAACCCGTTTTCTGGACATCTGCCCTGGGACTATAAAAAAGGGTACAAATCTCTGCCCAGCCGATAGCATCATCATAATCAGGCGTGCCGGCGTAATCATAGGTAAAGGCAGGATCATCATCAGCGGTGTAGGCACCTCCTGTAAAGGCGGCCCAGGCGGCTCCAGTGAGATTCTTAGAGGTACTCAATTTAAAACTGGCAAAAGCTGGAGTGGCCATTAAACCGACTAAAAGAACCGCAGCGCAAATCGCAATCAGTTTTCTCATTTTTTCACCTCCTTCAATTAAAAGTTCAATCTATCTATTTAGACAAAAGAAAACTAAAAAAGTTCCCTTTTTATAAACAAGCCGCTTTTCTGGCTTTACCTATAGCCGCAGGGGTATTCCAATCGGGAGAGGAAGAATAATCCAAAACCTTGCTTGTCTCGGGACTAAGCGGATAGGAAGGCACAAAAGTAAGCAAACCTTCTATCGCCTCTCTTGATTTGGCTATCCGCCCGGGATTGGCGCTGTAAGAGGCAGGATTAAAAATAACGCCGGCGGGATGAGAAATCAAAGATTTAGAAGGGCTTTTTGAAAAATATACCTGGCCCGGGCCAACAACTACATAAAGGATAATTAATATAGAGGCGGCTAGAACCAGAGATTTAGTTAAAACCGGCAAATCTAGCGGATGAGACAGATTATCCCAGATTGAAGCGAACTTATGGGCAAAACATCTTTTATCCAGTTTTTCATTTATTTTAAGTAAAAAATCAGCCGGGGGAACAACTTCATCCAGATTTTTTACTTCCTGAACAACCGCCTTTAAGAGACTCAATTCCTTGCGGCAAACCGGACAGCCCTTAAGATGTAATTCTAACTTTTCTTTCTCTTCTTTTCGCAACTCCCCTTCAATATAAGGAGAAAATAGATTTTTCATCTTTTGACAATTCATTTTTTATAGTATCCCTTCTAATTTTTCTTTAAGCATTTGCCTGGCCCGGTGGAGACGGGATTTTACCGTTCCAATCTCGCATTTCAAAACGGCGGCTATTTCTTCGTAGCTGAACATTTCCCGGTCCCTTAAAATAAGCACCATTCGATGGCTTTCCTCTAAAAAATCGATGGCTTGACGAATTGTTTCTCTTTTTTCTTTTTCCGCCAGGGCTTCCCGCGGGCCGGGGCTATCCGCCGGCAAATCCAGTTTGAGACTGCCTTCTTTTAACTCCAGCGGTTCATCCAAAGAGCGTTTTTTATAATAGCCGCGCCGTTTTCGGTATTTTAATTTGTTTTTACAAAGATTAACGGTAATCCGGTAAACCCAGGTGTAAAAACTTGCCTGGCCTCGATACTTCTTTATTGAAACGTAAACCTTAATAAAGGTATCCTGGGCTAAATCAAGCGCCTCAGTATAGTTTCCCAGGATGTGATAAGCCAAATTAATAACTTTTTTCTGGTAGCGGCAAATAATTTCGTCGAAAGCCCGTCGATCCCCAGCCTGGCATCGCTTTACTAATTGCCTTTCTTCATAGCCGAGTGCATCATTAGCCGGCTGGTAGGCTAAAGCCATTTCTTTCTTCTCCTTGTTAGACAAAAGAATTTCCGAAAGGTTCCCTAAATTTTAAAAGGCCGCCTTTTTATATACAGGCAGCCCCCTATTTTTCCAAATTGGCCATTTTTCAACCCCAGTGAAGTATAGCACATAATAACGCAAAAATCAATGCGGCCCCGAAACTTTAAAATAACAGCCCAGGCTAAATACACCTGGGCTGTTATCATCGAACACTAAATTCTACCAACCATAGGGATAAAAAAACTTTATGGCGATTGAATCTCTTTTTTTACCTCTTCAGTTTCTACCCCTGTCTCCGGGCTTTCCTGGCCAGTTTCTTCCTTAAGGGCAAGTTCTTTTTCTACCCTGATTTTGTTCAATCTTCCTCGGGCACCAACTGAAGGTTTCCAGAACCAGCCTTTAGGATCCCAGCACTGGGCAAAGTTATATTTATCAAGTATGGTCTGAAATTCCTTCTCGGCTTTATCCCACATCTTCTGATTCATATAGGCCTCACCGCGGATAAAATGACAGGTACCGACATCATTTAAAGCCCACCAATCAAAAGCGCTTTCTTTGGGGGCATATTCAGTCAGTTTAGCCTGCTGTTTTTCTGCTTCCGGGCCATAGAGGGCAATGCATTTATCCGTATAGGCCTCAAGCGCCGGATAATCCTTCGCCCCTAAAGCACCCCAGGCTTTCACCGTTAGAGTCATCGAGGTATAGTCACCAAAATCCCATTTAGCGCTGAAACGGTCAATCTCATTCTGCGCTCCTAGGTTGACCTTCCAGAACCAACCTTGAGGATCCCAGCATTGAGCATAGTTTAAATCATTGATTACCTTTTCAAAATGCTCCCTGGCTTCCTCTTGTTTCCCCTGTTCGGCTAAAGCCTTCCCTAGAATAAAATGACAGACGCCGACATCATTCAAAGCCCAATATTTTTCGTGAAGGTCAAGAATGCCATTTTGGTCCAAATCAGCTTTGGTATCCGGATAATCAGTGAGACCGGCCTGCATTTTTAAAGCTTCGTTTTCAAAGAGGTCGATACATTTATTGGTATAAAGCTCAACCGCGTAATAATCTTTGGCTCCCAGGGCACCCCAGGCTTTGGTCGTCAAGGTCTGCGAGGTATAATCGCCGAAATCATAGCCAGTCCCCAAAGTAGTTAGCTTATCTTTGGCACCTTCGGCTACCTTCCAAAACCAGCCTTTGGGATCCCAGCACTGGGCATAGCCCAACTTATCAATGATTGCCTGATAGGCTTCCCGGGCTTTATCGAATTCACCCTGTTCCCGATAAACTTCTCCGCGAATGAAATAACAGGTAGCCACATCATTCAAAGCCCAATAATCAAAAGCAAGCTCCTTAGGAGCAAAATCAGTCAGCTGGGACTGTTGAAAAACAGCTTCTTCCTCGTACAATTTTATACATTCATCAGTATAAGCTAAAGCGGCTTCATAATCTTTGGCTAAGAGCGCCTCCCAGCCTTTAACGGTAAGTGTTTGTGACGTCCGGTCGCCAAAATCCAAAACTTTCTCCACCACCTCTTCTTCGGTTATTTTAACGACTTCTTCCTTAGGCTTTTTCGTTTCTAAATACAACCAAGCTAAACCGCCAATAACTACTAAAACCAACACTATAATTAAGGCTTTCTTCAATGTTTCCTCCTTCCATTTATTTAGTTAGAAAAAAAATGATTTTAAGCAGAAAGATTTCTAAAAGCTTTAGAAACATCTTTTAAGCTTTAGCACCACCTTCCTTTCTTTTCCTGTCTATCCCATTTCTATTAGACAGCGGGAAACCCGGATTTGTTCCCTCCCCAGGTTGTGAAATGTGTCATGTGGAATGTATTATGTAAATGTAGAATTATAAATTTAATTTTCCGATTTTTCATTACACATCACACATCTAACATTACA
>CAZDME010000046.1:0-10686 GCA_964506785.1 uncultured bacterium
ACCGATAATTTATGCATCTGGGCATCGGTGATTTCCTTGCCATAAGGGACCTTGCCGATAAACGACGCCTTATATTTTCCCGACAATAGTTTTATTTTCTCCGTCCAATCTTCGTTTAAATCGTACTTGTTCACTACTACGCCGGATTTAATCCCAAAATGATTAATTACCTTTAGTACCCTTTCTAAATCATGCGCCCCCGATATAGTGGGCTCAGTAACCACCAGGGCGTAATCGGCTCCCGTAAGAGAGGCTATCACCGGGCAGCCCGTCCCGGGAGCACCGTCCATTATAGCCTTAAATCTGCCGCTCTCCTGGGCAAGCAGGGCGGCTTTATCGCGGACCAGGGTAACTAATCTGCCGGAATTCTCTTCGGCTACCCCTAATTTTGCGTGGCTCATCGGCCCATGCCGGGTATCAGACATAAACCATTCGCCATTTACCGCCGGTTTAGTTTTTATCGCCTTATATTCACATACCAATTCGCATACCCCGCATCCTTCACAAGCCAGTTTATCAACCATATATCTCTTTTTGCCTTTTTCTTCATATTCCTTAATAGCAGAGAATCGGCAGGCTTGCTGGCATACCCCGCACTGCACACAGATATCTTGAACTATTTCTGCCTCTACCCCCCCGCTAAAAAAACCTCTTTCTTTTATCCGGGGAGATAAAACCAAATGTAAATCTGCCGCATCCACATCACAGTCAGAAATAACGGGTGATTCCGCCAAGGCGGCAAAACAGGCCGTCAGGGAAGTTTTGCCCGTCCCGCCTTTACCGCTGATAACCACCAGTTCTCGGGGTTTTTTAGCCCTGGGAGCACCATGTTTTTTAGCCTCTTCGGGAACATCTTTGCCAGAAAAACCCTTGTTTTTTGCCTTTTTGGGTATCCTTTTGTCCCCCCGGGCTAAAACCAATATTTTATCAATCAGAACTTCAAACAATTTTTTTATTTCGGGGAACTTTTCGACGGCTAACTCGCCCCGGGAATAGCTCTCGGCTATTCGGCGCTGGTCGGGAATCTCTCCAATAATCTCCAGCTTCTCTTTTAAACAATATTCCTTTAAGGCCCGGTCCTTATATTCTGCCCGATTTACCACGATTACCGGTTCCTGCCCTACCTCCCGAACCATATCCACAGAAAGTTTTAAATCGTTTATGCCAAAAGGAGTAGGATCGGTAACCAAAATACATAAATCTACATCCTTAACCGTTTCTACTACCGGACAGCTTGTCCCCGGCGAGGAATCCAGGATATTGATCCCCGCCCCGCTTCTTTCTTTTACTTTTTTTACCAGGCGCGGAGACATGCCCCCTTCGGCTGTTTCTAAAAGGGCATAAGATACCTTTACCTTTTGGCTCAGGCCCTCTTTCAAGATTCCAATTTTTCTTTCCTTCTCAATAATCGCCTCCTGAGGACAAATAATCTTGCAACCGCCGCAGACATGACATAACTCCTTGAAGATAAGCACCTGCTTATTAACCAGCGCTATCGCATTATACCTGCATACCTCTACACATTTACCGCAAGAAATACATTTTTCTTTATCCACCTCCACCGGGGCAATTAAAGTAACATCCTCCTCTTTAGCGATGACCGGATTAAGGAATAAATGACCGTTGGGTTCTTCTACATCACAGTCTAAATAGGAAACTTGAGGGTGCTTCTCAGATAATAATTTTGCCAAATTGGTGGCGATAAAAGTTTTGCCTGTCCCGCCTTTACCGCTGGAAACAGCAATATCTATTTTTTCCTTTATCATATCATCCTCTTCCCTTATATTTGGCAATCAACTCGTTTTTATAATTTTCCCATATCACTGCCGCACCCCATTCCGGACCAAAATTTTTTACTATCTTTCTAAACATAGCCTATCACTCCCCTGTTTTTTAGCCAAACCAGCTAATGCTTCCTCTATATTCCCCTTTTCGAAAAAAAGTTTCATTTCTCTTTCCTGCAGTCTTTTTATACCCTTTTTGCCGATAGTTTCAGATATAACTATGCGGCAATCACGAAACAATTCATATACATCCAGGGTCTTTAAATGCTGCATAGTATCCCTATAGGGGTTATTCCTTTTTTCGATAAGCTTAAATCGCATCCCGTTTCCGCATTGGTAAATGAAAATCTCCTTTGCCCGGCCCAGCATACCCTGAAAAATGTTTATTCCATCATCAGTCGGAACAGCAACTTTTATACTACTGCCTTTATCCATAATTATCCGCTTGTATTTCTATCTTCCTCTGCCGCCGCCACCCCTGCCGCCGCCCCTGCCGTCACGAGGACCTCTACCTAAACCCCTTCCAAAACCTCTTCCTAAACCCCGGCCAGAACCAGTGCCAAAACCAAAACCAGACTTAGGAACCACTTGAGCCTGATTCTGAGGTTTGCCTTCTTTAACT
Source organism: uncultured bacterium (assembly GCA_964506785.1). GTDB lineage: Bacteria > CAZDME01 > JAYEMH01 > JAYEMH01 > JAYEMH01 > CAZDME01. The sequence goes on from CAZDME010000046.1 coordinate 2,407, forward strand.
TTGCCTTCGGCAAAAGAAATGGCAGATTGAGGACAAACCTGCAGGCATTGCCCACAGTTGACGCATTTATCAGAATCAATCTTAGCCTTATCGTTACTCATCGATATTGCGGAAACCGGACAAATATCCAGACAAATCCCGCACCCAATACATTTATCAATATCAACCCATGGCATCTCAACACCTCCTGAAATTTAAAATGAAGCCTTTATTGTAATACTCATCATGTAAAAGAGTCCTTGAAAATTTATCCTCAAGCTTAAAACCTGATTTCTCTATTTCATCCACCAGGCTTTCCAAGTCAACATTGGCTAATTCCATCAAGGGGGAATCTTCTTGGTGATGTTTCGGGTAGACCGAAAGAAGACCGCCTTTCTTTAAGACCCGGCGGATTTCGTTATAAAGAGCGCTTCTTTTCTTTTTGCCTTCATAATGAATAACGTCATAGCACAAAACTGCATCTAAAAAATCATTTTTTAAAGGGATTTTTGAATTTTCTTCTATAAAATCAATATTTGTTATGTTGCTCTGCTCTACCGTTTTTTTTAACCTATCCAGAGCGCCTTTGTCTTTATCCAGGGCGTAAACTTTAGCCTTTGAGCCCACCACTTTTGCGGCAGGAATGGTGTAGTGGCCCTCCCCTGAACCAAAATCCAAAACAAGATGGCCGCTTTCGATGCCTACTCCCCGCAGGAAATTTTCCCCATCTTCTTCGAGCCACTTGCTGATTTCAATTTTCATCTTCACCAAAGAAATTATTTTTTTTGCCCGGCCACTGTTCCCTTTTTGCCTTCCCCGTCATTCGAACAGGGCGGTTTGTCGCAGCGTTCCGTCCGGCCGCAACAGGTTTTGTCCGAAGGCTCGCTTTTTTTGTAATCGGCCTTTCTGTAATCAGTGGCATAAAAACCCGAACCTTTGAAAATTATCCCCATGCCCCGGCCAATCAAACGCTTTATCTCTCCGCCGCACTCCGGACATTTCCTGAGCGGATGAGCGCTCATATTCTGAAATTTTTCAAACTTATAGCCGCATTCCCGGCATAAATATTCGTAAGTTGGCATAGTTAACCTTTAGCCTTTAAAATAACATCGCCAATCTGACAGCCGACATCCTTGGCTATTACCGGGCATTTTGCCATAAAGAGAAAAAATATCGGCCGCCCGGCCCCGGATAAGGCTTCGAAATTGCCCTGCCCTTTACTGATAATTATATCTGCGGTCCTGTAGATTTTTAAAAAACTTTTTGAGCATAAAGAAAGAACCGTCCCCGGGGCGTCAGAACCCGAAGAAATAACCCGGGCTAATTTGCCGATGCCAGAGATAACGGCGTCTTCAATTAAAGCATCGTTAATGACCGGCTTCTCTTTGACCGCATAAATAATCTCTCTGTCTTTATCCGCCCTTTTTATCTCTTCAATAAGAATCCGGTCGAAAACCGTCTCGCCGGCGTTATCCCCGAGATAAAGAACGGTTTTTGCCTTTTTTAAGGCAGCTTTGAATTTTGCATAATTGAAAACTGCTTTATTTTCTTCCCTAATGGCCTTATTTTCTTCATCCAGAATTTTAGCCAGCTCCTCATCAACGTTCAGAGAATTTTTTATCCCGTAATCGATAATGTTGCCGGCGACAGCCAATTCGACAGCCATTAATAATCTATCGGAAGAACGGCTTACTTTCTCTTTTAGCCGGCCGTAAATATTCAAGGCAAGCCGATTGCTTTTCTTCTTTATTCCTAAATAAGGGTCTTTTCTTTTGGTTATCTTTTTAACCAGGCCGTAAATAATCCTGCCCATTTCCGGAGGGGAAGCGCTTAAAGGAAACCCGGGTAAGATTCCGGCTAATTCATTTAATACCTCCTTTTGCTTTTTCTCGGCAGCACCGGCAATCCTTGAGGCCTCAAGGGCTTGTTTGAAAAAACAGGGGATGCAATCCAGATATGTCTTCATTTTAAAGATTTATCAATCGTGCCGTCAGGCATCATGTTATCGGGATGATAAGAGCCTTCTTCTTCCATCCGGTGTCTGGCGCATTTCAAATAATCACCCCAGCAGTAATTTTCAACCCAGCTCTTATCCAGGGAACCTTCTTCATAAAATCTTTTAAGCGGACAGACATCATACCATTTGCAGGTTTTCTTAGAGGCCATTTTTATCCATCTGAAGGGTGATTTTATTTATTATTTCATCCATAATTTTTGCGCTTTGCCCCTCTTTGCCAAAATGGATAAAGGGCCGGCCTTTATCCCCGGATTTCACTATGGCCGCCTCAAACGGAATCCTTCCTAAAAAGGGCACGCCCAAATCAGCGGCGGATTTTTCACCGCCGCCTGTCCCAAATAAATCTATCTCTTTTTGGCAATGGGGACAGATAAAACCGCTCATATTTTCGATTATCCCCAAAACAGGAACTTTTAGTTCCTTGGCAAAATTAACACTTTTCCTTGAATCCAAAATAGCAACATCCTGGGGCGTGGTTACAATAACTGCCCCATATCCCCCCTCAGAACCCCCGCCTCCCTTAGTATTTTCTTTGCTGTCTCTGCCGGGATGAACACCCTGAATAAGCTGGCAGACGCTTAAAGGTTCGTCTCCTGTTCCCGGAGGAGAATCAATAATCAAAAAATCAAGCTCACCCCAGTTGACATCAGCCAAAAATTGTTTTATGGTTATCATCTTAAGCGGGCCGCGCCAGATTATCGGCTGGTCATGGTTCTCAAATAGCAAAGCCAGACTTACCGCTTTTAAACCCGGAAAAACGGCGATGGCTTCGATACCCGAGTCAGAAGCAGAAAGCTTGTTTCCTTCAATCCCTAACATCTTGGCGATATTGGGACCGTGGATATCAATATCCAAAAGACCAACTCTTTTCTTCCCGGCGGCCAACCCATAGGCTAAATTAACAGCGACGGTAGTTTTGCCGACACCGCCCTTTCCGCTGAGCACCATAATTTTGTATTTTATGCGGGAAAGACGCTCTTTAAGGCGATTGTCCTGAGCCGCCCTTTCCTGTTCGGTCATTTTCTGCATTACCCTTTCCTCTATAGCCTGTCAGGACCGGCTACGTTTTGCTTATGGCATTCTGGGCGGCTAAAACCACCGGATACATTGTCGGCGCCGAAGTCAAATAAGGATGGGTGGCCATCTGCAAGGTCTCAAGTTCGGTTATGGAAACCCTCTGCTGGATAGCCATACCAATAATATTGATTATCTCACCGGCTGATATCCCTCCGGCAACCTGCCCGCCCATAAGAAGCCCCGACTGACGGGAAAATATCAGTTTTACCTTTATTTTATTTGCGCCGGGAAGACTGCCGGGATGCTTATCGATGCTTTCAGCTTCCCCGGTAATAATTTCAAACCCTTCCTTTTCGGCGCTTGTCCTGGTAAGACCGGCGGAACCCAAAACCAGACCATCCACATAGGTCGAATAAATGGCGATGGTTCCCTTATTCTCGCGGACAACCTTCAAACTGTAGAGATTGGCTCCGGCGATTCTGGCTTCGGCGGTAGCCGTCGAGGCAAGCATTACCGGCGTATCCCTTCGGGTATAAAAGTCTCTTTTGCCGGCACAATCACCCACGGCAAAAATGTCAGAATCAGCGGTGCGCATATATTCATCTACCCATATCCCCTTGCCCCGGCCTAAATCCAAACCGGCCTCGGTAGCCAGAATTGTGTTGGGAACGGCACCGATACCTAAAATGACGCTGTCTATTTTTAGCTCTTTGCCGTTTTTAAAACGCACCCCGGAAACCTTCTCTCTTCCTAAAAACTCAACTACCCGGGTATTGGTTAAAAGGTTAACCCCCTTTGATTTTAATTTCTCCTCCGCCAGGAGGGAAAACTTTTCGTCAAAAGAGTTGGCCAGAAGGTGGGGAAAAATCTCGGCTAAATAAACCCTGAGACCCTCTATTTTAGAAATTTCATCGGCAAATTCTACGCCGATAAAACCCCCGCCCAGAACCAATACGTTTTTTGCTTTTCGGAGTCTGGCAACGGTCTTTTCTAAATAATCCATATCTTTATAGACAGAATAGACGCCTTCTTTTTCAATGCCGGGGATAGGAGGCCTGATAGGCAAGGAACCAACAGCAAGAACTAATTTTTCATATGAATATTTTTGCCCCTTTTTGCCAGTAACGGTTTTGGTAGCGCGGTCTATCTTTACTACCTTATCGATGAGGACTTCTATCTTATTCTTATGCAAAATATCCATTCCCATCTTATTTTCTCCGGGATTCTTCAAACTCCAGAACATATAGGGAATACCGCAGGGAATACAGCCTTGAGAGACATCCTTTATAATCAGAATATTCTTGTCCGGATAATACCTCTTGGCGGTAGTGGCGCTGACTAATCCCGCCGGGCCGCCGCCAATAATGAGAATGTCTGTCTTTTTATTCATAGACTTCCTTTCTGTATATAAAAAGCTCAGCCGGCTTATCTGAACCGATAACTGAATGAGTCGGCAAGAAGGAGTATCAGGCCCTGACCATCTTGGCGCCACATTTGGGACAATTCAAAGAGTAACAGGGAACTCCTGCCTGATGAGATGCCTTGGCACCACAACTGGGACAAAGACAATTACCCGCCGGACCGGCTCCGGGACGATTGCCGCCGAGCCTGCCCCGGCCGCCGCCTCCACCCATACCTCTACCAGTTCCCGGACCTCCTCCGGAAGGACCGGTTCCGTCTCCTCTTGGCATAACGTACCTCCTTTAAAATAAAGTGTCAGAGTGTCAAAGTATCAAAGTGTCAAAACATCAAAGTGTCAGAGTATCAAAGTGTCAAAGTGTCAGAGTATCAAAGTGTCAGAGTATCAAAGCATCAAAGTATCAAATTATTTGGGCGGCGGGACGCCGAATTTTGAGCCGACGCTCGGACCCCCGGTAGATTTAAACCCACCTTTTTTATATTTCTCAACGGCTTCTTTAACCGTCCCTGAAACCCCGGTAACTATCTCTATCCCGGCGGCCTGCAGGGTTTGAAAAGCGTTGGGGCCGACATTACCGGTAAGCACGGCTTTTACTTTCTTTTCGGCAACAAACTGGCCGGACTGAACCCCGGCACCACCCATCGCTGCGATATTGGAATTCTCTACCGCCTCAATGGCCAAAGTGTCAGTATCAACAATAACAAAGTAGCGGCAGCGGCCAAAACGGGGGTCAACATCAGAATCTAAAGTGTTGCCGACAGAAGTAAGACAAACCTTCATAGTTCCTCCTTTAATTAATGTCCACCATCTTTATCGTCAGGATGGTCACATTCTTCCTTTTCTAATCCATACCCCCTGCCTGCACCGGGATTGCATAGACTTTCGCCGCCTTCCAAAGTGCCGCTTTTAAGTTTTTCTATGACCTCATCAATACGGCCGGTAATACCAGTAATTGTCTCTATGCCAAATTCATTAAAAAATCCGGCCGCCCGCATGCCCATACCGCCGCAAATAATAAACTGAACACCCTGCCGGTGTAAAAATTGCGGGATAGCTCCGGGCTGATGCCCGGGATTATCGACTGTCTCTTTTTTTACCACCCGGCCGTCTTTAATGTCTATAAGGGTGAATAAAGGGCAACGGCCAAAGTGCGCAGATACAGAATCACCATCCGTAGATATGGCTACCCGCATAAAAATCCTCCATTTATTAGTATTCCGCTCAAAAGAAGTAGGCAGGAAAATTTGTCCTACCTACTCCGGCTTACTAAAAAGCTTTATGTTGAGCGTTCTTATTTACTCTTTTTTGCCGCAGATTCCAATTCACTAATCCTATCGTTAACCGCCTTGAGCTCTTCCTGCATGGCTTTGGCTTGCTCTTTAAGCATCTCCGCTTCCTGTTGAGGAGCAACTTGCGGAACATACGGATTGGCGTAAGGCACTCCGTAATAATCTGCCGCATATGGATATGCCCCTCGGCCCCAGCCACGGCCTCGGCCCCAACCTCGGCCTCGACCCCAGCCGCGGCCAAAGCCCCAGCCTCTGCCGGAAACCGGATTCGCATACCCAGGCATCGAATAACCGGCACAATAACCGGCCGCACGACCGGTCATCGGCCCCATTCCTGCTGGCCCTGTTCTGTCTCCACCTGGCATTTTAATCACCTCCTCTTTTTATTAAAATTAATCGGAAATTTGTCTTATTAAAATCGCAAAGTTATTTTTTTTGCCTGCATTTTTCACATAAACCGTGAAATTGAACTATATGTTTCAAAATCTTAAAATTGTACTTATCGGAAAGACCTTTTTCGATTTTTTTTAATAATTCTTTTTCATCTTCAAGAGAATCGCTGTAGTCAATAATCCGGTTACAATTAACACATACCAGGTGATGATGATGGTAGCTCTGAGCCTCCGGTTTTCGCACTAATTCATACCTGGCCCGGCCGTCTCCAAAATCAAATTTAAATACTAAACCAAGCTGGATGAGCAATTCTAAAGTGCGGTAAACAGTAGAAAGGCCGCTATGGGGGTAAATCTTATGCACCCCCAGATATATTTCTTCGGCACTTAAATGTTTTGAGGTTCTATTTAAGACATCCAGGACCGCCTGTCTTGATAAGGTAAGCCGATAGCCGTAGCCCCTGAATCTGCCATGACACCAAGCTTGACCTCCGCCAAAACCCCTGGGCATGCTGCCTCCTTATTGATAATGGTTCTCATTATTAAGTATACGTTACGAGAGAACTTCTGTCAAGTTTTTTTTAATTTTTGGCTGCCTTTTTCTATAAGCTTCTATTTTTGCGGAGAGTATAGACGGCACTCTCGCCGGCCAGAAAACCGGTCGAAAATGCCTGCTGTAAATTATATCCGCCGCTTGAAGCGCAGCCGTCTATAATTTCACCGGCGAAATAAAAACCGGGGATAATCTTCGACTCCATGCTTCTGGGGTCAATTTCCTTTCTTGAAACTCCACCGTTGGTAACCATGGCTTCTTCGATAGGTAAAGAGCCCTTAATAGTCAAAGGAAATGCCTTTAAAAATTTTATTAATGCCTGGCGTTCTTTACGGCTGACTTGATTGATTTTCTTTTGGGGCAGGAGACCGGCTATATTAAGGAATATAGATATTAACCTTTGCGGCAATAAACTTTTCAGGATATTTTTTAGCCGGGCGTTCCTTTGGGCATCGAATTCTCTTAATAACCTCGCCTCAAGCTCCTCCGGCTTCAGCCCGGGCTTGAGGTCAATAAAGAGAAAAATCTTTTCGTGTTTACCAAGGAGAGAAACAATCCTGCCGCTTAAATCCAAAACCAAGGGACCGGAAAGGCCGAAATGGGTGAAAATGAGCTCTCCTATATCAGAGGTTATTTTTTTTCGGCCGTATTTAAAAATCAGACGGATGTTCTTTAATGAAAGGCCGGCCAAGTCTTTTACCCAGACTTCTTCGGTCTTCAGGGGAACCAAAGCCGGTTTTAAAGAAATTATGCTATGGCCCAATTTTTTGGCCAGGCGAAAACCGTCACCCGAGGAGCCGGTTATTTTATAGGAAGCGCCGCCGGCAGCCAATATTACCTTTTTGGCATAAATTTTATCCCTTTTTTCCGTCTCCAGTTCGAAAAGGCCTTTTTGTTTCTTTATATCCTTCAGGCGCGTATCGTATAAAACCTTTATTTTATTCTTTAATAAGGACTTTTTTAAAATTTCTACGACAGAAGAGGCTCTGTCGGTAACCGGGAAAACACGCCCCTGTCTTTCTGTCTTCAAAAGAAGACCACCCTTTTTAAAAAAATCCATCAAATCGCGGTTAGAAAAAACAGAAAAGGCTGACCGAAAAAAACTGCCCTCTTTGCCAAAGACCTCTATGAATGTTTCTATAGGGGCAAGATTAGTAATATTGCACCTGCCCCGGCCGGTAAGAAGAATCTTTTTGCCGATTGAGCTGTTTTTTTCAATTAAAATTACATTTTTCTTATGCCAACCGGCACGGATAGCAGACATAACTCCGGCCGGACCGGCGCCGACTACAGCAATGTCATAAATGAAATTATTTATCACTATATTTGTTTTCCATTAGTTTTTCATCAAGCTTAGAATATGTAAAGTCATCTTTAAAAATGTTAACTGTTTCTAAAGGAATCCCTAAATCTTTTAAAACAATTTTCATTCGCTCTACTAAAAGATTACGGAAATCATTTGTATTTTTCCCATCGGTGGTATACCAATTACAAAAATGATTATTGGGCAGTACTATGCTGAAATCTTCGGGCCGACGTTCCAATTCGCTATTCGGAGCCACTATGCAGGATGAAAGGTTTAATACCTTATTAATTATCTCTCTATTCTGAAC
>CAZDME010000047.1:0-10579 GCA_964506785.1 uncultured bacterium
TTTTTTTTCGTCAGGGATCAATTTTTCTATTTCTTCAATCTTTTCTGGAGTATAATTCCCATCAAACAACTCTTTATTCGCTAGAATGATTTTCTCGTCAATAATACCGTAAAGCGGACTCTCAGGTGAAGCATCCCTTAATTGCATAAATACGGAATAGTTCATCTTTTCAAATTCCTCTGCGCTATCGATAATTTTGCCCTTTTCCCCTTTTAAAAATTTATTTTTATGCTGAGGCAGTGGTAAATAAGGCATATGGACATGAATAGGATCCATAGCTAAAAAGAATTTGCTGTCTTTATTCTTTTCAATCCAGGGAAGTATCTTTTCTTTTCCATCTCCATCGAGATTCGGCTCCAATTCTCCCAGATAATCGAATCCCCGTCCAAAACCTGCCTCTATGTCCAAATGAGGGAAATAAAGCGCAGAAAACCAAGCAGTATTATATCCATGAATATTTAAAATCTCCGTCAGCGTATGAATATGAGAAGTTAGCTTATCTTTGAAAGGATAAAACACACCATGAGACTTTGGATAAAGAGAAGTAATCAGAGATATCATGCTTGGCAAGGTATAGCCAGCCTGACTATAGGCATTTTCAAAAATAATGGATTCCTTGGCTAAGGCATCTATGGCCGGCGTAGTCTTACGGGAATAGCCGTAGCAACCAACATGATCAGCCCGTAAACAGTTAATTGTAATCAGGATAACATTGTAATCACTGTTTGACTTTAATCCTGATTGTTTATTAAACCAAAAAGTACCTTTATAATTTGAGAATGAATAAAGAGCTATCAAACCTAAAGAAAAAACAACTAAAGCTAATAAAAAAAAATTTATCCTTTTCTTCTTTTGGATTTTTATTTTAGACTTTGCCATTTCTATTTTATTATATCCTTTCCTAACTTACCGAGATAAGCTTCAATTTGTCTTTGAATTTCTGGATTAGTTTCTTTTTTAACAACTGGTGAACCGATAAAGATAAAGCCGGGTCGTCTTTAATGAGCTTAAAGGCAGCCTCTCTTGATTCTTCCAATATTTTTAAATCGGAGACAATATTGCCAATTTTAAATTCAGGCAATCCATGCTGGCGGGTGCCAAAAAATTCTCCGGGGCCGCGGATACCTAAATCTTCTTCGGCAATCTGGAAGCCATCGCTAGTTTCAGTCATCACCTTAAGGCGCTTTCGGCTGATTTGAGTTTTTGTTTTAGATATAAGAATACAGTAAGAGGAAAATGCTCCCCGGCCGATTCTCCCTCTCAGCTGATGCAATTGAGCTAAACCAAACCTCTGGGCCTCTTCAATAACCATTATCGTAACATTAGAAATATCAATACCAACTTCGATGACAGTGGTAGAAACCAAGATATCTATTTTTTTCTCCCGGAATTCCTTCATTATTTTCTCTTTCTCCTGCCTCTTTATCCGGCCGTGAATCAAGGCTACTTTTAAATCCGGGAAAATCTCATTTTTAAGATATGCCGCGCCTTCTTCGGCAGCCTTTAAATCAAGCTTCTCCGATTTCTTAATCAAAGGATAAACAATGTAGGCCTGATGGCCGAGTTGAATCTGCTCTTTAACAAATCTATAAATACCCCTTCTTTCCTCCGGTCCCAGCCAGTAGGTGTTAATCGGTTTTCTTCCCGGCGGCAGCCCTTCAATAGTTGAAATATCTAAATCGCCATAAACGGTTAAAGCCAGCGTCCGGGGAATGGGAGTAGCCGTCATTACCAAGATATCAGGATTCAGCCCCTTTTCTTTGAGTTTTGCCCTTTGTAAAACGCCAAAACGATGCTGCTCGTCAATAACCACTAAACCCAATTTTTTAAAAACCACCTCTTCTTCAAGAAGAGCGTGCGTGCCGACAATAATCTGGGTAGTCCCTTTCTTTATATCTTCCCGGGCGGCTTCTTTGGCCTTTTTAGACATACTGCCAATTAGAAAACTTACGGTAATTCCTTGAGAAATTAAAAATTTCTGCAAGCTTAAATAATGCTGCTCGGCTAAAATTTCGGTTGGGGCCATAATTGCCCCCTGAAAGCCGTTCTCTACACTGGTAAGAAGAGAGACAATGGCAATAACGGTCTTGCCCGCTCCTACCTCACCTTGAATTAAACGATTCATCATTTTTTTACTGCCCATATCTTTTTTTATCTCATTAATTACCTTTTTCTGTTCCGCGGTTAATTCAAACGGCAGGCCTTGCAAAAAGTTATCGACCAGGTAACCCTGGCCAGGTTGTCTTATTCCCTTTGGTTCTCTTTTACCAAGCTTATGGATAGCCAGGGCTAATTGCAAATAGAAAAATTCCTCAAAGACTAAGCGGCGGCGGGCTTCATCTTGGCAAGAATTATCAGTGGGAAAATGAATTTCGCTTATCGCCTCCCGGATACCCCGAAGTTTATATTTTTCAAGTAGGTAACCCGGTAATCTCTCAATTACAAGGGGGAGATAATCATCAAGAACATGTTTTACTATCTGTCTGAGAGTCCGCTGACTGAATTTCTCGGTTGAAGGATAAATAGGGACAATTCTTCCGGTATGAAGCAAATCATCCTGGCTGCCGCTTAAAATTTCATAGGCCGGATTTAATATCTGTAACTCCTTGAATCGTTCAATCTTACCGCTCATAACCAGCTGAGTGCCAACAGGCATTATATCCTTTAAATACGCCTGGTTAAACCAAACGGCATAGACAATTCCCGTGCCATCACCGATGGCAATTCTTAAAATAGAAAGATTGGGACGAATCTTCTTTTCCTCCCGGGCTAAAACTTCTCCCTTTATTGTCTCCACTTCTCCTAATTTAATTTGTGAAATAGATTTAAGCTGGCTGCGGTCTTCATAACGCCGGGGGAAATAATATAACAAATCTTCGGCTGAATACACCCCGAGGCGCCTGAAAAGCCTGGCCCGTTTGGGGCCGACCCCTTTGATATATTGCACCGGAGATTCAAGCTTTAAAGTCTCCTGAGAAATAGAAGGCTTTTCTATCTGGCCTATTAACCTAAGGGCAATCTCCAGTTTTTTAATTCTTGATGTTCTTTCTTCTTTAGAATACCCCTTAAGAAGATTATTGATCGGTTTAATCTTATTGGCGAAATCTTTCCGGGGCAACTCTTTAAGGGATTTTTCTTCCCAGAGTTTCATATAAGCAGAAAGTCCTTTGGTAACTGCCCGGTCAGTATAACCTAATTTTTTTTCCAAAATAAGCGGCTTTTTTAAATTTATTAAAGCTTCTTTTATGCTGGGCATTTTATAGCTATTCGATTAAGCAGCCAACTGGTTAATGGATTAATCACCGGTTAACCCCTTACCAGTTAAGTCCAGATTCCCTTCTGGGGGGTATTACACCCGGGACAAAAACCCCGGACCATCCGATTTTCGGCAATTTGAAAACCCAAACGGCGGATTAATAAACTGCCGCAATTGCAGCAAAAGGTGTTTTCTCCTTCATCCCCGGGGACATTACCACAATATACATAATGAAGACCGGCTTTTTGACCGATTTCTCGGGCCTGTTTCAAAGTTGCCACCGGAGTTGGTGGAAAATGATTCAACTCATAGGTCGGATAGAATTGGGTTACATGCCAGGGAACATCCGCGCCCAACTCCTTACAGATAAATCGGGCAATATCTTTTAGTTCCTCAGCGGAATCATTTAAGGTAGGAATAATTAAGGTAGTAACTTCTATCCAGATATTATTTTTTTTCATCAACTTAAGCGTCTCAAGCACGGGCTTAAGATGCGCCCGGCAAATCTTTTTATAAAATTCATCCCGGAATGATTTTAAATCAACATTAGCCGCATCAAGATAACCCTGTATATAACTCAAGGCCTCCGCGGTCATATAGCCATTGGTTATAAAGGTATTTTTCAAGCCCTGATCTTTTGCCGCTTCAGCCGTATGGCGGGCAAATTCCATAAAAATAGTCGGTTCGGTGTAAGTATAGGAAATACTTTGACAACGGGCAGCCCTGGCCTTTTTTACCAGCTTATCAGGGGTAACCTCCTCGCCGATAATTTTTTCTTTAAACCGCGGATACTGGGAGATATCGGCATTCTGGCAGTGGAGACAGAAAAAATTGCAGCCTACTGTAGCCACGGAGTAGGCTAAAGAGCCGGGCAGGAAGTGAAACAGGGGTTTCTTTTCAATCGGGTCAACATGCTGGGCAATTAGTTTGCCGTAAACTAAGCTGTAAAGCTTCCCCCCCCGGTTTTCCCTTACTTTGCAAAGACCTCTTTCATTAGGCAAAATGAGGCAGCGGTGGCTGCAAAGCAAACACCTGACTTTATTATTATCCAACTTCTGGTAGAGTTCGGCTTCCTTCATTATTCTGGTTGCGCGGGTAAGTAAAGCCCGTTAAAGCAAATAAATTCCTTGCTAAATTATAGATTCTATGTTACATTGTGACTTCAAAAATTGCGAAAATATGAGGAGAGCCTTATGTCCAGAGTATGTGAAATCTGCGGAAAAAAACCAACAGTCGGTAATACGGTCAGTCACGCTAAAAATAGAAATAAACGGCGCTGGTTACCAAATCTTAAAAGGGCTAAATTAACCATAAAAGGTAAAACCCGCTACTATAAGGTTTGCACCCGCTGTCTGCGGACCCTGCAAAAAAATACTTAAACTTCGTTTGTTACCTAACTACCTTTAAATCTTTCAAATTCAACTGAATAAAAGCCTCTCCCTGCCACTGATTCACTTCCGGATAGTATATTATATCAACCTTCCTATCTGCCGGGAGCAAACGTTCCAGGTGCCCCCCAAATTTAAAACCAATAACCTCTCTTATATTATTGTCTTCTCTGACCATAAATTTCAGATGATTTTTGCCGACAATCCGGGGAAAATTTTCCAGCTTGAGCATTCGGCTGAGAAATATCGGGGCGGGATTACCCGGACCAAAGGGAGCCAAAAACCTCAAATGATTCAAAAGGAGCGGGCTAATCTCTTCTAAACTGGCAACCCCATCAACCAGCCACTCAGAAGAAAAAGATTCTTCCGGTATGAGATATTCTCCAAGTTCTCTTAATTTTTGATGAAAAAAGGGAATCTTTTCCTGACTGATGGTTAAACCGGCCGCATATTTATGGCCGCCGAAATTAATCAGATGCTCCTTACACTCGGCCAATACTTCATGAAGGGGAAAACCATTAACGCTGCGGGCCGATCCCCGGCTGATTTCATCCAGAGAGATAAGAAATACCGGCCGTAAAAATTTCTCTACCAGGCGGGAGGCAACAATGCCAACAACGCCTAAATGCCATTTGGGAGAGGAAAGCAGGATAATCTTTTCCTTTTCCAGGTTTATTTCTTTATCAATTTTATCCAGGGCTTCTTTTAAAACAGCTTCCTGAATATTCTGCCTCTTCCGATTAAGGCCATCCATCATTCTGGCCAAATTCATTGCCGCTTCAAAAGAAGGGGCGGTCAAAAGCTTTACCCCGAGACTTCCTTCTGCTAACCTCCCGGCGGCATTAATCCGGGGGGCCAGGATAAAACTTACCTTTTGACAGTTCAAGTCCAGGGAAAGGTCCGATTTCAATCCGGCCACCTCTTTTAAAGCCTGAATGCCAAAATTAGAGCTCTTGGCTATCCTCTTTAAGCCGTGTTTAATGATTATTCTGTTCTCTCCGGTAAAAGGCACCGCGTCAGCAATTGTCCCCAAAGCAACTAAATCAAGATGCTCTATCTCCCAGCGTTCTTTATCTTTAAAATTAAATTTATCCAGTAAGGCTTGAACCAATTTAAAGATTACCCCTACCCCGGCTAAATCCGGATAAGGATAGGTAGAATCCTTCCTTTTGGGATTAATCAAAGGAAATTCCGGGAAAGGCTCAATATAAACAGCGTGGTGATCAGTAATGATTATATCTAACTTCCGCTCTTTGGCAAAATTCAAAACTGACCAATCGTTTGTGCCGCAATCACAGGTTATAATTAATTTTGTCCCCGAACCAGCCGCTTTCTCTACCGCCTTTTTATTTAAACCGTAACCTTCTTTTATCCGGTTGGGGATATAAAAAGTAACCTTTGCCCCCAAAAGATTAAGTGATTTATAAAGTATGGTTGTGGCGGTAATACCATCGACATCATAATCACCATAGATAAGAATAAGTTCTTTTTTCTCTATTGCCCGCTCAATCAAATTAAGAGCCCGTTCCATATCCCGGAAAAGAAAAGGACTGTGTAACTGCGAAAGTTTTGCCCGAAGAAATAGACGGGCCTTCTCTTCGGTATCAAAACCACGGTTAATCAATACCTGAGTAAATAAGGGTGAGGAATCTAAGGCCTGAGCTAATCTTTGATTAAGACGGGGATTCTGCGGGGCAATTTTCCAGACTTTTTTCATCCTGACTTTCTTCTTTTCCTTCGCCGCCACTCCACAATTAAAGGACTGGCCACAAAGACAGAAGAATAGGTTCCAGTAATAATTCCAACCATCAGGACAAAAGCAAAATCATGGATTACTTCGCCTCCCCAGATAAATAAAGCCACTACGGCAAGAAGGGTGGTCACCGTGGTCAATAGCGTCCGGGAAAGCGTTTGATTAATACTGGTATTTATGATGGTTTCAAAATTCTCCTTGCGCATCAGCCGTAAGTCCTCTCTAATGCGGTCATAAACGACAATTGTATCGTTAATTGAATACCCAATCAAAGCAAGAAAAGCAGCCAGAACCGGAAGGGTAATTTCCCTCCCGGTAACCGCACAGGCGCCAAGGGTAATCAAAATATCGTGAATAAGAGCGATGACGGCACCGACAGCATATTCAAATTCAAATCGAATGGAAACGTAAATTCCTATTCCTAAAAAAGAAAATATCAAAGCGAGCAGGCCCTTTTTACGCAAATCTTTTCCCACCGCCGGGCCAACCATCTCTGTCCTCTTGTGGAGGAATGGATTGCCTGAATAATCCTGGCGGATTTTCTCAAAAATAATTCTCTCTGTCTCGGCCTGGGTTCTGATAATTATCTCTTTCCCCTGGCCGAATCTTTGAATGGTGCTTTTACCTAAATTTATCTCTTTGAGACTCTGACGGATGCTTTCAATCGAAATCTCTTTTTCAAATTCTAACTGGATAAGGGTCCCTCCGCTGAAGTCCACTCCGAGGTTTTCTTCACCCCGCTTGGAAAAAAATATCAACCCGACAATAATCAAGGAAAGGGAAAGAAAAAGAGCAATCTTTCTCTTGCCGATGAAATCTATATGAGTGCCTTCTTTGATAAAACGCATTTTATCCTATACTTAACTTCTGAATTTTTCGCTTTTGCAAAAGTAACTGATAGATTGTCCGGGTAACGGTAATGGCGGTAAACATACTGGCTAAAATTCCGATAATCAGGGTAACGGCAAACCCCCGGACCGGACCGGTGCCAAAGAAAAAAAGGCAGGCAGCGGTAATCAAGGTGGTCAAATTAGCGTCTACAATAGTTAAAAAAGCCCTTTGATAACCCATGCTGACTGCGGCAGAAATGGTTTTTCTCATTTTCAGCTCTTCACGAATTCTTTCAAAAATTAAAACATTGGCATCAACGGCCATACCAATGGTTAAGGCGATACCGGCTAAACCGGGAAGGGTAAGGGTAGCTTGAAACATCGCCAGGACACCTAAAATGATGACAATATTAAAAAATAAAGCCAGGTTGGCCAAAAATCCGGAAAGGCCGTAATAAAGACACATAAAAACGACAATGAAAATACCGCCTAATAAAATGGCTTTGATGCCGGTGCGAACAGAATCCCTCCCCAAACTGGGACCAACGGTTCTATTTTCCAAAATGGTTACCGGAGCCGGCAAAGCGCCAGCTTTAAGAACGATGGCTAAATCCTTGGCTTCATCGTGGCTGAAACGGCCGGTTATCTGCCCGCTCCCATGAGGAATTCTTTCATTAATAACCGGGTCAGAATAAACGGTGCCGTCAAGCACAATAGCCAGACGGCGGCCAACATTCGTCCCGGTGACCCGGGCAAAAATCTTTCCCCCTTCTTTATCAAATTCGAAAGCAACATAGGGTTCGTTAAAACGGGCCTGGTCAATAGAAACATGGGCATCAACTAAATGGGCGCCGGTAAGCTCGGCTTCTTTTTTAAGCAGAAGCGGTATTTTTTCCTCTCTCATTCCCTCCCGGGGCTTATAGGTTTTATATTTCAATTCATATTGCCCGGGAACTTCTCCCTCCAGAGCCTTCTCTAAAGCCTGGCTGTCATCGCTGACCAGTTTAAATTCTAAAAGAGCGGTTTTACCGATTAAATCAATAGCCCGCTCCGGGTCATCTACGCCAGGAAGCTGAACTAAGATTCTGTCTTTTCCCTCTTTCTGAATAATCGGCTCGGCAACGCCAAATTCATCAATTCGATTGCGGATAATCTCCTTGGCAATTTCCGTGGCTTCAGCGGCATGCCCCGGATCCATTCCGGAGGTATCAACTTTAAGGATTAAATGCATCCCTCCTTGAAGATCCAAACCCAGGTTTATTTTTTTCTCGGGCAGGAGAAATTTAATCGAGTCGGGGACAAATCTATATAATGGCGATGAAGGAAGGGCGTAAGCACCAAGGACAAAAATAACCAGCAATATCAGAATAACTTTCCACTTAAGTCGTTTATTCACTATCAATCCTTATAGGGTGTATAAGCTGACAGCAGAATATATCATATTAAAGTCAGATTTGTCAATCAATAAATCTTGAGTTCTCTCTCCTCAACCAGAGATTTTCCCCATTTGTCCTCATTATAACGGCGCCATCCAAATCGGTTCGATATACCTTTATGCCCAACTGGCTATATGCATCCAGGGTTTCCTGGTGTGGATGGCCATAAGGATTATTTTTGCCGCAGGAGATAACGGCGATTTCCGGATTGACTAATTTTATAAAATCGGTATAGACACTGCCCCGCCCGCCATGATGGGGCACCTTTAAAACCTCCGCCTCTAATTCAACCTCTCTTTCTATCAATCTTTTCTCCCCCTCTTTTAAGATATCCGCGGTAAAAAGAAATTTTACCTTTCCATATTGGAGCAAAAGAACCACCGAATTATTATTCAGATGTCCTCTTTCAGTAAATAAAGGCAGACTTGGATGAAGAACCTTAATTTTTGTCCGCGGGAAACCCTTGATTTCATCTCCCTGGCTGATTAATCGGTAAGGGATATCTTTCTGAGCGATAAGCTCAAGAAATTCCCGGTATAACCAGGAGGTGTGAACCAATCCCGGCTCGAGAATCATCCCGACCGGAAAACCCCGAAGGATGGGGATTAACCCTCCGACATGGTCGGCATCAGGATGGGTAAGAATAACTAAATCAATCTTTCTAATCCCCTTTTTCCAAAGATAGGGCTTGAGCTTCTTGCGGCCGTCTTTAATCTTTCCGCCGTCAATGAGGAGATTTCCCCCTTCAGGGAATTGAATAAAAATAGCATCGCCCTGGCCGATATCAACAAAATTCACCTGAAGCTTTTGCGGTATTAAAGCCTGGGCCCAGATAAAAAGGTTTAAAGCGACTAAAAGTGCAATAAAGATTTTTTTTATGTTGATCTTTAAACCTTTTAGTTCTTTGCGAAAAAATAAAAGGATAATAAAAAGATAATAAGCGGAAATGGCCAGAACCGAGGGGCTATAGACCGGATGGACGGCCCAGGGAAGCTGAACCAATGCCTTAACCAGCCACCTCAAAGCAGTTAAAAGAAGGCCGTTGGCCGCATTAAAGATTTTAGCCAAAGGCAAAAATATTAATCCGGATAAACTAGCATAAAAACTTACTTTGAGAATTAAACCGAGTAGAGGGATAACCAGTAAATTAGCAACTATCGCTACCGGAGTAACCAGGTTAAAATAAAAGGCAATAATCGGCAGGAGGCCAATTTGAACAGCAATTATCCCGGCAAGCAAAGAAATAAAGCGTTTATTTAGTTTTGGCAGAAACCTTCCAAGCCAAAGGCTGATTTTGGGGGTTAAAATAATCAAGAAAAGCACGGCTAAAAAAGAAAGCTGGAATCCGGTTTGAAAAAGCATCAGGGGGTTAAAAATTAAAATGACTAAAGCGGCTAACGAAAGAATATTAAGAATGTTCCTTTTTCTTCCCAGAATAAGACCAACAAAGAAAAAAACCGTCATTAAACTTGCCCGGACGACCGAAGGACGAAAACCGTTAGAAAGAACTATAAGAGTATAGGTAATAATCAAAGGAATGGTTAAAAGAACGGAAGCTTTCCGGGAGAAGCGCAGAAGCTGGAAGAAAAAGAAAAAAATAAAACTTAAAAGTCCAATGTGAAGGCCGCTTATGGCTAAGATATGAAAAGTCCCGGTATTTTTGAAGGCTTCCTGGATGTCTTGAGAAAGCAACTCCCTCTTTCCTAAAACCAAGCCCTTAATCAAGGCTAAATTATCGGGATTACCCATGGTCTGGTCAAAGATGTTTTCTATGCGCTGACTCAGGGGAGAGAAAAATTTCAGAAATGCCGGCGAATAATTCTCTGGCAGGGTGAAAGTTAAAAATAAACTGGTTAGAGTAAAAGATAAAAGGAGAATAATGAGATAAAAATGAATTGCCGTTCGGCGGAGGAAGA
>CAZDME010000048.1:0-10216 GCA_964506785.1 uncultured bacterium
GGGAATTCTCTTGAAGTCAAACCTCCTCAAGTGCCTATTGTCAGTAATGTCAATGCCCATTTTGCAGAAAGGCCGGCCCAAATCAAGGAGAATTTAATTAAACAGCTAAGCCAGCCTGTTCGCTGGACAGAATCAATAGAGAATTTAATAACTCAAGGTTTTAATATTTTTGTTGAAGTTGGCCCTCGGCGGGTTCTTTCCGGTCTGCTTTCTCAGGGTAATAAGGGGATAGTTAGTCTAAATGTAGAAGATGAGAAATCTTTGGAAAGAACTAAAAGAGAACTTAAAAGCAGGTTATAGTGGGGCTGGGTATTCTGTGTAATGTGTAATGTGAAATGTGTAATGAAAAATTGGGAAATTAAATTTACAGTTTTGCATAACACAAAAGATAAATATTGTTCAAAGACATGTTTTTAGCGATATAAGCGGAGGTAAAAAATGCTTCTAAAAGATAAAGTAGTTATGATTACCGGATCGGCTCAAGGCATAGGGAAGGCTTGCGCCGAAAGGTTTGCCCGGGAGGGAGCTAACCTTTTTTTAGTTGATGTAAACCGGCAGTTATTAGAAAAGGTTGCTTCAGAATTTAATGATTCCGGCATAAACTGTCTTGCCTTAGAAGTGAATATTACCTCTTTAGAAAAAGTCGAAGAGGCAATCGGTAAGGCTCTTGACAAATTTAAAAGAATTGATATACTAATCAACAATGCCGGCATTACCCGTGACGGACTTCTGGTGCGGATGAAAGAAGAAGAATGGGATAATGTTTTAGCCGTTAATCTAAAAGGGACTTTTAACTGTACCAAAGCGGTTTCTCGGGTGATGATGAAACAAAAAGGAGGTTCTATAGTAAATATATCCTCTATCATAGGCCAGATAGGCAATGCCGGCCAGACAAATTACGCTGCTTCCAAAGCCGGAGTTATCGGGTTAACCAAATCAGCCGCTCGGGAGTTAGCTTCTCGAGGAATCACGGTTAACGCTATTGCTCCGGGTTTTATTAAAACGAGGATGACCGACCAGCTATCTGAGGAAGTAAAAAAGAGGATGCTGCAAAACATTCCCTTGGGCAGATTAGGTGAATCAAAGGATGTAGCTAACTTAGCGTTTTTTTTAACTAGCGCTTCAGCCGGATATATAACCGGGCAAGTTTTTAGAGTAGATGGCGGAATGGTAATGTAGAAAAAGTAAATATCAAAAATCAAAATCACCTATTGAAAATTTTTAATTTTGATATGTCATTTTACCTGCCCGTAGTTTTGTTTGGGCAACCGGGCAGGTGATCTTTGGATTTATTAAGAAAGGAGGGAAGAACGGTGAGTATTAGTGAAAAAGTAAAGGATATTGTGGTTGAACAGCTTGGGGTTAATCGAGACGAAATTACTCCGGAGGCCTCTTTTATTGATGACTTGGGGGCAGATTCTCTGGACACGGTGGAATTGGTTATGGCTTTAGAAGAAGAATTTGGGTTAGAGATTCCTGATGAAGAAGCCGAAAAAATTACTACTGTTGGCCAGGCTGTTGATTATATCAAGAAGAAAACAGGCAAGGAATAATATTTAGAATTATCGATATAACAGAGTAGTTTTCTAAAACAGCTAATTGTTAATTTTGTCTGCCTGGTTGGTTTATTTAGACAGGTGGATCTGCTTATCTGGCAAGCAGTGGGCCTGCCCGTTGGTTTCTTTTGGCAGACGGGCATTTTGGAACTTCTGACTGAGGTATACAAACTTGCAGGAAACACATCGGGTGGTTATAACCGGTCTTGGTGTTATTACCCCTTTAGGCAGCGAAAAAGAAATTTTTTGGGGCAATCTAATAAAGGGAAAAAGTGGGATTGACTATATTACCCATTTTGATACCAAAGATTTTCCCAGTAAGATAGGGGCTGAGGTTAAAGATTTTGATCCCCTGAAATACATCTCTTCAAAAGAAGCCCGGCGGATGGATAAGTTTATTCAGTTTGCTGTGGCTAGCGCAAAATTAGCTATTGGTGATGCCCGGCTCGACCTGGACAAAGTTGATAGAGATAAAATAGGTGTCTTAGTCGGTTCAGGAATTGGCGGCATCGAAACTATCGAAAGAGAACATAAAAAGCTTCTGGCTAAGGGTCCTTCCCGGATTAGTCCTTTCCTCATCCCGATGTTAATCGTCAATATGGCACCGGGTCAAATTTCTATAGAATTAGGTCTTAAAGGGCCTAATTCTTCTGTGGCTACTGCTTGCAGTAGCGCTACCCACGCTATTGGTGATGCCTTTAAAATTGTCCAGCGGGGTGATGCAGAGATAATGCTTACCGGCGGCACAGAAACAGCCCTTACCCCTCTGGGTTTTGGCGGATTTTGTGCTATGCGGGCTTTATCGACTCGTAATGATGACCCCAAAAGAGCCAGCCGTCCTTTTGATAAACTCAGGGATGGATTTCTTATGGGTGAAGGAGCCGGTATTATTATTCTGGAAACTCTGGAGTCGGCTAAAAGGCGCCGGGTGAAAATATATGCTGAAATTTGCGGTTACGGTTTAACCGCAGATGCCTATCACATAACCGCTCCGGCTCCCGGGGGAGAAGGAGCGGCCCGTTGTATGGAGATGGCTTTAAGGGATGCCGGAATTTCCCCTGAGTCTATCGATTACATAAATGCCCATGGTACTTCAACCCAGTTAAACGACAAGTATGAAACTATGGCCGTAAAGAAAGCCTTTGGAGAACATGCTTACAAATTGGCCGTGGGTTCGACCAAATCGATGACCGGCCATCTCCTGGGAGCTGCCGGAGGGGTGGAAGCGGCTATTTGCGCTCTTGTTCTGGAAAGAGGGGTTATTCCTCCGACGATAAATTATGAGTATCCCGACCCTGATTGTGACTTGGATTATATTCCCAATCAAGCCCGCAAATCCGAAGTGAAGGTTGCTCTTTCTAACTCTCTTGGTTTTGGTGGCCATAACGCCAGCCTTGTTTTTAAGAAGTTTGATGGATAAGTCCCGTTTAAAGCAAATAAAAGAATTAGAACGCCGGCTTAAATATAAATTTCGAAAAAAAACATTATTGAATCAAGCTTTGAGTCATCGTTCATATATTCGTGAAAGCCGAGGTAGAGAAATCTTTCAAGCTAATGAGGAATTAGAATTTTTAGGTGACGCCGTATTAGGGTTAATCGTTTCAGAATATTTCTATCAACACTATCCTCATTCCGGCGAAGGAAACCTCTCCAGGCTCCGGGCGAACATTGTCAATCGTGATGTGCTTTATCCCAAAGCCCTGGAGCTGAATCTAGGGAAATTCCTTTTAATCAGCCGAAGTGAAGAAAAAAGCGGAGGCAGGCGTCGAGCCGGACTTCTATCCGATGGATTAGAAGCTTTAATTGGAGCGGTTTATCTGGATGGCGGCTGGCAAAAAGCCAGGCGGTTTATTCTAAATCACTTTAGAGAAGAATTAGAAAAAGCAGGGGAGCCTCAGTATTTCCGTGATTATAAAAGTTTACTGCAGGAATTTATCCAGCGAAAACACAAAACTATTCCCCATTATAAGGTTGTTTCGGCTGAAGGCCCGGATCATAAAAAGGTTTTTTCTGTTTCAGTGCAGTTAAAAGAGGAAATATATGGCAGGGGTAAAGGTTTAAGTAAAAAGGAAGCCGAGCAGGAAGCGGCCAAGTCCGCTTTAAAGAATTTGCAACATGGGAGGGAAGAATGAGTTATCATTTAACTGATGAGCAAAATATGATTAAGGATTTGGCTCGTAAAATTGCTCAGGAAAAGATTGCTCCGGTGGCCGCAGAATTGGATGAAAAAGAGGAATTTCCTCATGAAATTTTAAAGGTTTTAGCCCGGTCGGATCTTTTCGGTGTTTACTTACCGGAAGCATACGGAGGGACCGGGGGCGGTTGCTTTGAACAGTGTTTGGTGGTTGAGGAATTAAGTAAGGCTTGTGCCGGAGTGGCCGTAAGTTATGCCGGCAGCGGTTTAGGGTGCTATCCGATTTTACTTTTTGGCAGTGAAGAGCAGAAGGAAAAATATATTCCTCCCCTGGCTCGCGGCGAAAAATTGGGTGCCTTCGGCTTGACTGAGCCGGATGCCGGAAGTGATGCTGCGGCCATTGCCATGACTGCCCGCCGCGAAAAAGATCATTATGTTTTAAACGGCACCAAACAATGGATTACTAACGGCGGAGAAGCAGATATCTATGTTATTTTTGCCATGACCGATAAAAAAAAGGGCAGTCGGGGGGCGTCGGCTTTTATCGTTGAAAAAGGAACACCAGGATTTGATTTTGGAAAAAAGGAGAATAAATTAGGCATCAGGTCTTCATCTACCCGAGAGTTAATTTTCAATGACTGTAAGATTCCGGAAGCTAATCTTTTGTCTCGCGAGGGCATGGGTTTTATTATCGCCATGAAAACCTTTGATGTTACCCGCCCGGGGATTGGGGCGCAGGCGGTAGGTATTGCCGCTGGCGCTCTGGATGCAGCCGTTAAATATTCCCATGAGCGCAGACAATTTGGGCAGTTCATTTCTTCTTTTCAAGCCATCCAGCATATGCTGGCGGACATGGCTACTCTTACTGAAGCCGCCCGGGCTTTAGTTTATTCTACCGCTCAAATGATTGATAGGGGCGAAAAAAATGTCTCCAGATTTTCGGCTATGTGCAAAGTTTTTGCTTCGGATACGGCTATGAAAGTAACTACCGATGCTATCCAGGTTTTCGGCGGCTACGGATATATGAAGGAATACCCGGTAGAGAAGATGTTCCGCGATGCTAAAATCACCCAGATTTATGAAGGCACCAATCAAATTCAAAGGAATATTATCGCTTTGGACTTAATAAAGGGATTGGCTAGGAAAAAATGAATATCGTCGTCTGCATTAAACAGGTCCCGGAAACTAATGACGTAAGGATTAATAACGATACCAATACCCTTATTCGTGAAGGCGTTCCCAGCATAATCAACCCTTTTGACACCTATGCCCTTGAAGAGGCTTTAAGACTTAAGGAAAAATTAGGGGGTAAGGTTACTGTTTTTACTATGGGCCCCCCTCAGGCAGAAGAAGCTCTACGGCAAGCAATTTCGCTGGGGATTGACGAAGCCATCTTAATCAGCGACCGGAGGGTGGCCGGGTCGGATACCCTGGCGACTTCTTACACTTTGGCTGAGGCTTTGAAAAAATACGGAGAGGTTGATTTGATTATTTGCGGAAAGCAGGCGATGGATGGAGATACGGCTCAGGTTGGTCCGGGTATAGCGGAAAGTCTGGGCTTACCCCACATTACCTATGTAAAGAAGATAGAAGAAATTAGGCCTGATGATAGATATCTTAAAGTAGAAAGAATGATGGAGGAAGGTTATGAGGTCATAGAGACGAATTTACCGGCCTTGATTACCGTCGTTAAAGAGATAAATGAGCCCAGAGTTCCGTCGCTTAAAGGGATGATGCGGGCGAAAAAAGCAGAAATTGTTAAGTGGAGTGCCGCCGATTTAGCCTTAGACGAAAAAAAAATTGGTCTTGACGGTTCTCCTACCTGGGTAATTAAAATATTTACGCCTGAAGCGAGAAGCGGCGGCCAGATGCTTCAAGGCTCCCCCCGGGAGCAGGTTGAACAATTGGCAGGAAAATTAAAAGAGATAAAGCTGGTTTAATAACTAAAGTTTACAGCTGCCTGATTTTGCTTCTATACTATACACTATTTACTGTAAACCGTTCACTGTAAACTGAAAGAAAGATGGCTATAAAAATTCTTAAAGATAAATGTACCGGCTGTCAGCTTTGTATTCCGGCCTGTCCGTATGGTGCAATTGAGCTGGTTGATAAAAAAGCAAGTATTCTTCCAAACTGCACCCTTTGTGGCGCCTGTATCGAGGCCTGTAAATTTGGGGCAATTGTTATGGATGTAAAAAAGGAAAAGGTTGCCGATAAAGAAAGTTTCAAAGGTGTTTGGGTTTTTGCCGAATCCCGGCGGGGAGAAATTATGCCGGTCGTCTATGAACTTCTTGGCGAAGGCAGAAAACTAGCCGACGAATTAAAGACAGATTTGTCAGCCGCACTTATCGGGAGTAAGATTAGTTCTTTGTCGTCCGGACTTATCGGCTATGGGGCCGATAAGGTTTTTGTGGTGGAGGATAAGGAGCTTAAGGATTTTCGTGACGAGCCTTTTAGTAAAGTTTTGGTTAAACTAATAGAAGAAGAGAAACCGGAAATTTTTTTGGCTGGAGCCACGGCTATTGGCCGCAGTCTCATCCCTAAAGTTGCCGCCCGCCTCAAAACCGGACTGACTGCCGATTGCACCGGTTTAGCCATTGACCCTGAGAAAAAAATTCTTCTCCAAACCCGGCCGGCCTTTGGCGGAAATATTATGGCCACCATTATTTGCCCGGAAAAGCGCCCGCAGATGTCTACTGTCCGCCATAAAGTCATGCAAAAGGCAAAGTTTGATAAGGCTCGTTCGGGGAAGGTTATAAATAAAGGGCTTAACGGTTTAGACATTTCGGCGAAAACAAAGGTCTTAAAGATGGTCGAGGATCTTACCCAGAAGGTAAATTTAACCGAAGCCAATATTATTGTTTCGGGTGGACGCGGTTTGGGGGAGGCAAAAAATTTTAAGTTAGTCGAAGATTTGGCTAAAGCTTTGGGTGGTGCGGTGGGTTCTTCCAGAAGCGCCGTTGACGCCGGCTGGATTCCTTATTCCCATCAAGTCGGCCAGACCGGGAAAACGGTTTGTCCGAATCTTTACATCGCCTGTGGAATTTCCGGACAGATTCAGCATTTAGCCGGTATGCAAAGCTCTAAAGTAATTGTCGCCATAAATAAAGATCCGGAAGCGCCGATTTTTAAAGTGGCCAGCTACGGCCTGGTCGGCGACCTTTTTGAAATAGTTCCGTTATTGACAAAGAGGTTTAGAGAGAGGGCATAGAGAATATGCCTGTTTTTTTCTATTCGCTCAGCGGAAATTTTTTACGAAATAGGGTGTTCGGTTTCCATAGATAGGTAAATTACTAAAGGAGGCATCTGATGAAAAAGATTTTTGTTCTTGTAGTAATCGGGTTTTTAATTATTGCCGGTTGTGCCCGGGAAAAAGCCGGTGGTAAGGAGGAAATTGTTATTTGGCACTGGATGAGTGACCGTCAGGAGGCCTTTGATGTTTTAAGCAGCAAGTATGAAGATTTAACCGGGATAAAGGCGAAATTCAGTCTATACGCCCCGTCGGATGCCTATTCGCAGAAAATTAAAGCGGCTGCCCAAACCGATACCCTTCCTGACATTTATGGTATCCTTGGCGAGAAAAAACTTTTTGCTCTTTTTATCCAGGCCGGTAATGTTCTTGATTTAACGGATGAGATGAATGCTAATCTGGGTCAGTGGCGCAATACGTTTTTTCCCCGGGCTTTGGCCGTCAATGAATTTCAGCCGGGGAACAGTTACGGGATAAAGTCCGGTATTTACGGTGTTCCCCTTGATGTGTCTAATGTTCAGATGGTTTATAATAAATCTCTTTTTAAAAAAGCCGGGTTAGATCCGGATAGACCCCCAAAAAGTTGGTACGAATTCATCACTGCCGGGAAAAAATTAAAGAAAGCCGGTATCGATGGTTTTGTCAGCGGTTGGGGAGAGATTTGGATGATTGAATCCTTAGCTCTGGATTGGGCGATGAATTTGATGGGAGAAGAGAAGGTTATGGCTACTTTCAGAGGAGATATCCCTTATACCGATCCGGAATGGATAAAGGTTTTTTCCCTTTTTAAACAGATGCAGGATGCGGGGATGCTTTACGATGGAATTGTCATCATGGTCAATAAGACGGCCGAGCGTCTTTTTGCCACGGGGAAAGCCGCTATGGCTTTCAATGGTTCTTGGTGTGTTAACGTTTATAAAGAAATGAATCCAGAATTAGATTATGGCGTTTTTCCGCCGCCGCTTGTTTCCGACACCAACTTAATGCGTATTTGGGGCGGAGCCGGGTCTTCTTTTGTAATCAACAAAAAATCAGCCAAGCCTAAAGAAGCCATTGCATTTCTTAAGTGGTTAACGGCGGCTCCTCAACAGGCTTATCTGGCTGAGCGAACGCTTAATCTTCCGGCCAATAAAGAAAGTTTAGATGTTATTTCCTTTATTTTGGCCGAATTTGCCGACGATATGGACATTGTTACTCATCCCAATATTTGGCCGGTGGCTGAATTTCCTTTAGTTCGCGAAGCCATGGATAAAGGGATACAGTCCATTATTACCGGGGAGAAGACTCCTCGGCAGGTGGCTAAGGAAATTCAACGGGTAAAAGTCAGGGAAATCGAAAGAGAGCAGAAATAAAAAATAATAGCGATGTTTTTATGGTTGACGGATCGATAAAATGAATAACTGCAAACTAAAATCGGCATTATCGAATTATCTTTTTATTCTGCCTGCTTTGGTTCTTTTTTTGGTTTTCAGCATTTATCCTTTTGTGAGCATGATTCGCCTCAGTTTCTTTAGCTGGACGGGGATAGGGATATTTAAAAGGTTTGTCGGTTTATGGAACTACAAAGATACTCTTTTTAATAATCCTATTTGGTGGCAGTCATTACGCCATGCTGCCTATATCACTTTTTTAGCCTTGACTGTACAGAATGGATTAGCTTTAATTTTAGCTTTGGCTTGCGACCGTGATATCAAAGGAGGAAAATTCTATCGGGTAGTTTTCTATTTGCCGCCGGTTTTATCCGGAATTGTCGTTGGTTTAATCTGGACCTGGATTTTCGATAATTATGGCTTGTTTAATCATTTTCTGAATTTAGTCGGTTTTTCTCCATTAACCCGGGCCTGGTTAGCCCGCCCCGGTTCCGCTTTAAGTTCGGTAGCGGTAATTCATATGTGGAAGGGGTTTGGCTGGGGTTTTGTCATTATGCTGGCTGGATTGCAGAGCATTCCGCGGTCCCTTTATGAAGCCGCCCGGGTTGACGGAGCCAATTCCTGGAATATCTTCCGAAAGGTTACTTTTCCTTTAATGATACCGGTTTTTATCGTCGTCGTCATTCTAACTATTTTAGGCACAATGCAGATTTTTGATATTATCGTCGCTACCACCGGAGGCGGACCGGGGTACCATACCGAGGTGCCGATTACCCGGATAATCAGCAATATTCTAAATAACCAGCGTTTTGGTTACGCTTGTTCCCAGGGAATATTTTTTGGCTTGATTCTTCTTTTCTTTTCCTTGATTCAAATAAAAATTTCTCGAAAATTCAAGCCCCATTTCTAAAAACGATGAAGCTTTCTTTAGAATACAAAATAAAAAGTTTCCTGAACCAGATAGGCATCCAGATTATCTTAATTAGTGTAGCGGCAATTTGCCTTTTTCCGCTGCTTTGGACTTTATCAGCCAGCTTTAAAACCAATCAGACTATCTTCGAAAATATGAGTTTAATTCCCAGGCAGCTCCATTTTGTCAATTACTATATTGCCTGGACACAGGGACATTTTGGCACCTATTTTCTGAACAGCGTTATCTATACGGTAGTGGTGGTAACCGGTATTGTCATTATAGGCTCGATGGCTGGTTATGCTTTAGCCCGTCTGGAATTTCCCGGCCGGAGGTTCTTTTTCTTTTTACTAATTGCCACCATGCTTATACCGGTTCCCGGAGCGATTATTGCCCTTTATTTATTATTGATGAAGCTTCATCTGGCGAATACCCGGATTGGCTATATTCTTCCCTTGATAAATGGCGGGTTACCTTTAGCCATTTTTTTATTTAAGACTTTTTTTGAAAGGATTCCTAAAGATTTAGAGGATGCCGCCCGGATAGATGGCTGCTCTAAATTTGGCATCTACCGGCTGGTAGCTATGCCTCTGGCCCGTCCGGCCATTGCGGTTGTGGTAATATTTAATTCCTTGACCGCCTGGAATGAATACATTTTAGCTATGCTCATTTTGGAAGATGATAAACTTATGCCTTTACAAAGGGGGTTGATGAATTTTTATGGAGCTCACCTGGCCCAATGGTCAACCTTGATGGCCGGAATAATAATTACCACAATCCCTATTGTTGTTCTTTATCTTTTGATGCAGAAGCACATTATAAGCGGCATTACTGCCGGCGCGTTGAAGGGATAAAATAATTGTGTAATGTTAGATGTGTTTGTGCTTGGCAAGGTAACGAATGAGCTTATCATCCTTAGCCTTTAGCTTAGGTGGCCCCCAAGGATCGTCTTCCATCTGAGATGTCTTACCAAATGACACTCGTGCAGCGTTAGCT
>CAZDME010000049.1:0-9794 GCA_964506785.1 uncultured bacterium
ATTAAAAACTTTTAGGCTACAAATATTACGACGAAGTAATCCATCGTAATAACCTGGTCATTCTTTAGATAGGAACTGATTGGGATTTGTTGATGAGGATAATATGGAAAAAACCATTAAAAGAATTGTTGAAGAGACAAAAAAGGCCAGCTTTGTTCTAAGCCATGCTTCCACAAAAAAGAAAAATGCCGCTTTGAATAAGATGGCAGGCCTTTTAGAAAGGAATGCCAAGCTTATAAAGACGGCCAACCAAAAAGACATCCGCTACGCCAAGGCTAAAAAGTTGGCCCCGGCTCTAATTGACCGTTTAGCCCTTAATGATAAAAGAATCAAGGCAATGACTGATGGCTTGCGAGAAGTGGCCGCCTTAAAAGATCCGGTCGGAGAAGTAATCAAAAAATGGCAGAGACCCAACGGATTAGAAATTACAAAGGTAAGGGTGCCTATTGGCGTAATCGGGGTAATCTATGAATCCCGCCCCAATGTTACCGCCGATATCGCCGGACTATGCTTAAAGTCAGGGAATGCCGTTGTTCTCCGGGGGGGCTCGGAGGCAATAAATTCAAATTTAGCCATAGTAAATATATTAAGGCAGGCTTTCGATGAAGTTAGTTTACCTCAAGGTGTTTTGGGTTTTATTGAATTTACCCGGCATGAAGCGGTCAAAGTTTTGTTAAAATTGAATAAACTTATTGATTTGATTATTCCCCGCGGAGGAGAAAGATTAATCCGTACGGTAATGGAGAATTCGGTCATTCCGGTAATTAAGCACGATAAGGGCGTTTGTCATACCTATATTGATAAAGAGGCTGATTTGAAGAAAGCCGAAGCCATCTCGTTTAATGCCAAGATGAATCGTCCGGGGACCTGCAATGCCATGGAGACTTTATTGGTGCATCAGGATATCGCTGAACGTTTTCTCCCCCAGATGCTTACAAAATTTAAGGATGCCAAGGTGGAAATAAGGGGTTGCGCCAAAACCCAAAATATTTTCCCGGCGGTTAAACCGGCAAGCGAAGATGATTGGCATGCGGAATACCTGGATTTAATCCTGGCGGTAAAGGTGGTCAAGAATTTAAACGAGGCCGTTTCCCATATTAATACATATGGCTCCCGGCATTCCGAGGCAATAATTACTGAAAACGAAGAAAGGGCTGAATTTTTTTTAGAGAGAATTGATTCGGCCTGTCTTTATGTTAATGCCTCTACTCGTTTTACCGACGGCAACCAATTTGGTCTGGGGGCGGAAATCGGCATCAGCACCTCTAAAATCCATGCCCGCGGTCCCATGGGACTGGAAGAATTAACCAGCTATAAATACCTCATCCGGGGAGATGGTCAGGTTAGGGAGTAGTTTTTGAATTCGTTGTGAAAAAAAAATATTCAATCGGCATATTTGGCGGGACATTCAATCCCATTCATAATGTTCATCTCAAAATGGCTAAGCGCGCCCAAAAAAAATTAGGCCTTGAAAAAATTATCTTTGTGCCGTCCGCCCGCCCGCCGCATAAGAAGATCAAAGGGAAAGTCTCTCCTTACCAGCGCTACCAAATGACCTGCCTGGCTTTGAAACCATTCCCCGGTTTTTTTTGTTCTTCTAAAGAGTTAAAGCACCCGGGTAAATCTTATTCGGTTGAAACCGTAGAAAGTTTTCAAAAAAGATTTGGCCGAAAAGCCCGGTTTTTTTTTATTATCGGCTCGGATTCTCTGGCGGAATTATTCACCTGGAAAAAAATTGATAAACTTCTTGGTCTCTGTAAATTTGTTGTTTTCCGGCGTCCAAAATTCCCGCTTAAGCTTAAAAACAGGTATCTTAAGGATAGGGTAAGGGTTATCTCGATGCCTCCGCAAGAAGTTTCCTCGACAGAAATCAGAAAAAGGATAAAGGAAGGCAGAAGTATTTCACGGTTAGTCCCCCGGGATGTTGCCCGATTTATTCAACAAAGAAAACTTTACCGATAGGACTTCGAAAATTTTATTGAAATCGAAAGATAAAGCTCTTAGAATAGCCGAATTTGCCGCTCAGAAAAAGGCCCAAAGAATTGTTATCCTGGGAATGAAACGCCTGACGGCCATAACCGATTATTTCGTCATTTGCAGCGGCACATCATCTGTCCATCTTGAAGCGATTGCTGACGGAATAATGGAAGGATTAGCCAAGGAAAAAATAAAGCCTTTGGGCGTTGAAGGTTCTAAATTTTTAAGCTGGGTACTTTTAGATTATGGAGAGGTGATTATCCACATTTTTCGCCAGGATGCCCGAGAATTTTATCGGTTGGAAAGTCTTTGGGGCGATGCCAAAAGAATCAGGCGAAAACGAAAGTGAGTAAGGTGAGACAGGTTAAAAAAGAAATAAAAATCTTAGTTGAAGAGGCGGTTAAATCGTCTCTGCGGAGTAAAAAGATTAAATTAAAGAAAGTTCCAGAGGTTTCTGTCGAAAGGAGCAAAGAAGAAAAATTTGGCGATTATTCTACCAATATCGCCCTTTTATTGGGGAAAGAGCTAAATATACCTCCTCAGGAAATAGGCGGATTAATTTCGCGCTTTTTAGGAGAAAAGGAGATTTTTTCCAGGATTGAAATTGTTCCCCCGGGATTTATCAATCTTTTCTTGGGCAGCAAAAGGCTTTATCGAATATTAGCCTTGATTTTAGAAAAAGAAACCCAATTCGGCCGGTTTGACGATAAAGGCAAAAAGGTGCAGATTGAATTTGTCAGTGCCAACCCTACCGGCCCTTTACATGTCGGGCACGGACGGGGAGCGGCCATAGGCGACTCTATTGCCAATCTTTTAGATGCTTATGGCTATCGGGTCTCTCGCGAATATTATATCAATGATAGAGGTAACCAGATTGATACTTTAGGAATATCGGTTAAATGGCGTTATTTAGCGCTTTTAGGAGAGAAAGTTCATTTTCCTGAGGAATGGAATGGTGCGCAAACTTATCAGGGGGATTATATTAAAGATATTGCTGGACTCATCAAGGAAAAGCACGGTGCTAAGTGGAAAGAGAAGGATATCTCCTTTTTTAGTCAACTGGCTATGGAAGAGATAACTACGGGAATCAAAAATGATCTTAAGGCTTTTGGTGTAAATTTTGATACTTGGTTCAAAGAAAGCGAGCTTTACAAAAAAAGGGAACCGGAGAGAATAAAGAAAGTCCTGGAGAAAAAAGGCTGCTTGGAAGAGAAGGATGGGGCAGTCTGGTTTAAATCGAAACTATTTGGCGATACCAAGAATCGGGTTATCATCCGGCAAAACAAAACCCCGACTTATCTTGCCTCCGATATTGCCTATCACGCCCAGAAATTCAAACATTTTAATGAAGTGATTAATGTTTGGGGGGCGGATCACCACGGCTATATCCCGCGGATGAAAGCGGCCGTCGAAGCTTTGGGGTATCAGCCGGATAATTTAAAAATTGTTCTGGTACAACTGGTCAAGCTTACCCGTTCGGGAAGACAGGTTTCCATGTCGACCCGCCAGGGAGAGTTTGTTACCCTTAAAGAGGTTCTTTCTGAGGTCGGGAAAGATGCCGCCCGGTTTATTTTTATGACCCGGCGCAGCGACGCCCAGCTTGATTTTGATTTAGAATTAGCCAAAAAAAAGTCGCTTGACAATCCCGTTTATTACGTTCAATATGCCCATGCCCGTCTCTGTAATATTCTCCAATTTGCCGAAGAGAAACAAATCGTTTTAAAAAAGACAAATGAGGCAAAATTAAGCCTGCTTAAAGAAAAGGAAGAACTTCATCTAATTAAACTATTAGCTGGCTTTCCGGATATTGTCGAGTTGAGTGCCTGCTCGCTAGAGCCGCACCGCCTGACTAATTATCTCAGAGAGGTTGCCCGGTCATTTCATAGTTTCTACAGTATCCATCGGGTGATTACCGACGACTTGGATTTAAGCTTGGCGAGGCTCGCTTTAATAAAGGCGGTTAAAATTATCGTTAAAAGTGCTTTAGGCCTTTTGGGGGTAGATGCCCCGGAGAAGATGTGACTATGAATGAAAAAGATTTTGATTTAGCCGTTTTAGGGGCCGGTCCGGGTGGATATGCCGCCGCTATCAGGGGCGCCCAGCTTGGTAAAAAAGTTGCCCTTATCGAAAAAGAGGAAATAGGCGGTGTCTGTCTGAATAAAGGCTGCATTCCCACCAAAACCTTTTTAGAATATGTCGAAACTTTAGAAAACCTGGAGAAAAACGAAAACTGGGGTATAGATTTAGAGGTGAAAGGAGTAAATTTCCAGAAATTTATTGAGAGGTGCGATAAAACCGTCGGTATTTTAGTCGGCGGACTGAATAAAATTATTCTTTCATACGGAATCGAGTTGTATCGGGGCGAGGGTTCTTTTATTGATAGAAATCGGCTTGAGGTCAAAGAGAGTAAAACAGAGAAAACACATCGATTGAAGGCGTCAAAGATAATTATCGCCAGCGGTTCCCGGCCGAAACGATTTGCTCCCTTTGATATAGACGACAAAAATATTATTACCAGTGACGGAGCCTTGGATTTAAAGGAAATCCCGAAGGATATCGTAATTATCGGCGGAGGCGTAATTGGCTGTGAGTTTGCTTCCATCTTTTCTGGCTTGGGTTCCAAGGTTATTTTGGTGGAGCTTGAAAAGAGCCTGCTGCCTCAAGAAGATAGAGAAATTTCCAATCGCCTGGCCGCGATTTTCAAGCGGCGCAATATAGAAATTAATCTTGGCACTACGGTCGAGGGAATCGATACAAGGAAAGGCAGTTTATCCCTTGCGCTTTCTAACGGTAACGTTTTAACTGGGGAAAAAGTTCTCGTTTCCCTTGGCCGTTTCCCCAATTTTCAAATAAAAGGCTTAGAAAAGATTGATTTGGAATTAGGTCAAGGGACAATAAAAGTTGATAGCCGGATGGAAACAAGCCTGAAGGGGATTTATGCCGTTGGTGATGTTCTGGGAGGGCCATTCTTAGCCCATCTGGCTTATCATCAGGGGATAATAGCTTCCGAAAATGCATTTGGTCTGGATGTTGAAATTGATAGAGATACCTTACCCGATTGTATCTATACCTCACCGGAAATTGGACGGGTCGGTTTGACCGAAGAAGAGGCCGTTAAACGGGGCATGAAGATTAAAGTGGGCCGTTATCCTTTTGCCGCTTTGAGCCGTGCCGTTATTGCCAATGAGCGTCAGGGGCTGTTTAAAATTATCAGCCGCGAAGAGAATGACAGAATTATCGGCATTCACATTTTAGGAAAAAGAGCCACCGATTTAATTGGCGAAGCCGTCCTGGCGCTGAAATCAGGGATGACGGCTAAAGACTTGGCTGGGGTCATTCATGCCCATCCTACTTTTTATGAAGGTCTCGGTAGTGCGGCTGAAGATGTAAATCACCAGGCGATTCATTTAAGAAAAAAGTAGATTTTTAAAAAAAATCATTATACAATTAAAAGGCTGATGCGGGTAGAAATAAAATTAGAGACAATGGGGTATGGGCTGGTTGAGGCTGTTCTCCTTTACTGGGTGGTTGATATCGGTGACTTGGTTAATCCGGAACAGCCGATACTGGAATTATCTTGTGATAAGGAGATTTTTAGTCTTTTTTCCCCGGCTGAGGGGATTATTCAGGAGACCTTTTTTCGGGCCGGTGAAACAGTTGCTATTGGAGATGTGCTCGGTATTATAGAAACCGATTTAAAATCATTCAAACCCTTATAAAACGCAAAAAATGGTTAAATTATCACAAAGGATCGGCCGTATAAATCCTTCTCTTACCCTGGCGATTACCGCCAAGGCCAAGGAGATGCAGCGCCAGGGTTTAAAGATAGTCGGTTTAGCCGCCGGAGAACCTGATTTTGATACGCCGCAATACATTAAGGAAGCGGCTATTAAGGCTTTAGGCGAGGGATTCACCAAGTATACCCCCGCTTCAGGCATCATTGAATTAAAAGAGGCCATTGTGCGCAAATTAAAAGAGGATAATGCTTTAGAATATCGGACGGATGAAATTATTGTTTCCTGTGGTGCCAAACACGCGCTATATAATATTATGCAGACGCTATGTGATGAGGGGGATGAGGTAGTTATTCCCGCTCCATACTGGGTAACTTACCCGGAACAGGTTAAGTTAGCTGGCGGTATCCCGGTGGTAATACCGACCTTGGAAGAAAGAAATTTTAAATTATCGGCCAATCTTCTTAGAAGGGTTATAACCGAACGGGCCAGGATTATAATTTTAAATTCACCCTCTAATCCAACCGGCGCGATTTATAGCAAAGATGAACTTGAAGAATTAAAAGAAGTTTGCCTGGAATATAACCTTTGGGTTATTTCCGACGAAATATATGAAAAAATTATTTATGACGGAAAGAAACATTCAAGCATTGCTTCTTTGGGAAAAGAGATAAAGAGAAAAACGCTCTTGGTTAATGGCTTATCGAAAACTTATGCGATGACTGGCTGGCGGATAGGATATACCGCTGGCCCCCGGGAAATCATCCGCGCTATGGGCAATCTTCAAAGTCAAAGCACTTCTAATCCGACTTCTTTTGTTCAGAAAGCCGCCTTAGCGGCGCTTACCGATTCTCGAAGAGAAAGTGTAATTGCTGAAATGCTAAAAAAATTCCAAGAGAGGCGGGATTTTTTAACCATGGAGCTGAGTAAATGGGAAAAGGTTCGTTTTCTCAATCCGGACGGCGCTTTCTATTTATTTCTTGATATTTCTGAATATTTTGGTTGCTCCTTCAAGGGAAAAACGATTAAAACATCTGTTCAATTCAGCGATTTTCTGCTGGAAGAAGGCAAAGTAGCCGTTATTCCGGGTTCAGCTTTTGGCAAAGACGAATATATTCGCATTTCCTTTGCTAATTCGATTGAGAATATTGCTGAGGGTTTGAAAAGAATCAAAAAATTTCTCGAATCGTTGTCGTAAAAACCTGTAGGACTATATAGTTACCCTGTTAGAGCTGTCTGGCTGCCAGGGTATTTTTTCTTGATAAGATTTCGCCTTTATGATATAAATATAGGCTAAAGGGGACGGAAAGTGTCTATTCGAAGGATGCTTTTTTTGTATATTTCGGTTGGTTCGGGACATCAACAAGCGGCTGACGCTATTGTCAAAGCCATTAATCAGTTGAATCCGCAGATTCAAACCCTTAGCGTTAATTCTTTTAATTACATTAGCCCTTTGCTTGAGAAAATCGTCAACAGCATCTATATGGCGATTATTAAAGCTACACCCGAGGTTTGGGATTATCTCTATGATAATCCTAAAATTGTCGGCAAAACCGCTGAGGTGCGTAAATTTATTAATAAAATAAATTCACCTGGGTTGATTAGGTTAGTAGAGGAGTTCAACCCTGATGTAATTGTTTGTACCCAGGCGTTTCCATCCGGTATTATTTCTGCCTATAAAGAGAAGACAAATTCCGACATATCCTTGGTAGCTGTTCCTACCGATTATATTGTTCATTCCTATTGGGTTTCCAATAAGATTGATCTTTATATTGTCCCTTCAGAAGATACTAAAAATATTCTAACCCATAGCATCATTCCGGAGGAAAAGATATTACCTTATGGTATTCCGATTAATCCGCTTTTTAGATTGAAGCATGATAAAGCTAAAATTTTTCGGGAGCTCAATTTAAATCCGGACTTACCGGTTCTATTAGTTATGGGAGGGAGCCAGGGATTAGGCCGTCTTTATAAAATAACGATGCATTTAGAGAAGATAGATGTTCCTTTTCAGATTATTATTGTTACCGGAACAAATGGATTTTTAAGGGAAAGACTGGAACGGAGGCAGCCGCATTTCCGAAAGGTTACCAAAATATTTGGCTACGTTACGAATATATACGAACTTATGGAAATATCAACCTTGATTATCACCAAGGCGGGAGGATTAACTGTGGCTGAATCTTTGGCTAAAGGGGTGCCGCTCGTGATTATTAATCCGATACCGGGACAGGAAGAGAAAAACACTCAATTTCTTCTCCGTGAAGGAGTGGCTTTACGGGCAGAAAACGCCAAGCACCTTAATTCCCTCATTAAGGATTTATTTAGCCATCCGGAAAAAATTAAAGAAATGCGCCAGAAAGCAACTGTTTTGGGAAAACCCAATGCGGCAATAAATATTGCCAACCTTTTAATTAATTTAAAGTAATGGGAGCTTTTTTTTACAAACTTGCCGCATTTTTAGTCAACCGGCTTCCCTTAAAGTTAAGCTACTGGCTAGCCGAATGTTTAGGGGGGTTCTATTATCTTTTTGCTCTATCTAGCCGTCGGATAGTAAGAAATAATTTATTACATCTTTTTAACGGCAATATTGGCCGGGATGAACTGCGTTTTTATATTAAGCGGACCTTCCGGGAATTTAGCAAGTATTTAGTCGAACTTTTCTTTTTCCCGTCTTTAAATAAAGAAAATATCGACCGGTTTATTTCTATCGAAAACTTGCATTACGTTGATGAACTTCTCAAATTCGGCAAAGGTATTATTGTTCTGGCAGCCCATTTTGGCAACTGGGAAATGGGCGGTATAACCATGGGGCTCAAAGGTTATCCGATGAACGCCCTTGTCTTAGACCACCGGAATAAATCGGTAAATAACTTCTTTGTAAACCGGCGGGAAAGTAAGGGTGAAAGGAACATTCCTTTAGGGTTCGCTATCCGGCGGTGTTTTGAAGCCCTGCGGCAAAATGAAATTTTAGCCGTCCTGGGTGACCGGGAATTCAACCGTTTGAAAAAGGGCATAAAGATAAATTTTTGCGGCCGGGAAACCCGTCCGTGTATTCCTAAGGGAGCCGCCAAACTGGCCATTAAAACCGGCGCCAAAATTATCCCTGCATTTGTCGTTAGAGAAAAAAATAACCGTTTGAGGCTTGTCTTTAAAGAGCCGTTAGAAGTAAATTATAATGGAAATGAAGAAGAAGATGTTCGGCGGATTATGGAAGATTTTTTTGCAATTTTTGAAAAAATGCTTAAAAAAAATCCGGCGCAGTGGTTTATATTCCACCCCTTATGGGAAGAGATCGATTAAATGGAAAATGTCTGTGCTTTAATACCTGCCTATAATGAAGAAAAAAACCTTGGCAGTTTGGTCCGCGGTTTACGGTCCAGGATAAAAAACGTTGTTGTCGTTGACGATGGTTCAACAGACGATACTGCCCGGATTGCTAAAGAAGCAGGCGCCCGTGTATTATCTCAAAGCCGCTGCCGGGGAAAGGGCGCGGCTCTAAAAATTGGTTATGATTATTGTTTGGCGGAGAATTTTGAGGCTGTTTTGAATGTTGACGGCGACGGACAACACGATTGGCGTGAAGCAGACAAGTTTTTGGGAATGGGCAGGCAAACAAATGCGGGGATTATTATTGGCAACCGAATGGACGAGGTCGAAAATATGCCCTGGATAAGACTGGTAACGAACCGGCTCACTTCAAAAATTATATCGTTTTTGGTCAAGCAGAAGGTAGCCGACAGCCAGTGTGGTTATCGGTTGATAAAAAAAGAGGTTTTAGAGAAAGTAAAACTTTCTACGGCTCATTTCGACACCGAGTCGGAGTTGTTAATTAAAGCCGGGCGCTTGAGATTTAAAATTATCTCTGTGCCGATTGAAACGATTTATCGCGATGAAAAAAGTAAGATTAATCGAATACTTGATACGGCTAGATTTATCAGGCTCATATGGAGAAGTCTCTGGTGGGTCGCATGAAACGTCAAATTAAGAAAGCCGGCTCAATTTACGGAAGTGTTTTCCTTGTTCTTTTTTAACTGACCCGGTCTCAATGGGCTTAATGATTCGATTGCTTACGGAGAAATA
>CAZDME010000050.1:0-9260 GCA_964506785.1 uncultured bacterium
CTTTCTTAAAGCAGCCAAATTCTGAGATTTTATTCCCCCGGGATATCCGGAATGGCGATAATAATTCTTCGCCTCTTCTTTGTTTCCAGTCACCTTTATTTTTTCCGCATTTATTACCACGACAAAATCTCCCGTATCCAGATGAGGAGTAAACATAGGTTTATCTTTGCCGCGTAAAATCTGGGCAACCCTCACCGCTAACCGGCCCAAAATTAAACTTTCGGCATCAAATAGGTACCACTTCCGCTTGACTTCAGTTTTTTTAGGAATATAGGTCGTTTCCATAGCGTATTTTTTCCCGTACATAATTAAGAGTTGAAACTATACCAAAATTTGCAGCAATTGTCAAGGAGTTTTATTCTGTTCTAAAGCACCCGGAGGGGATCAACGTCAACGGAAATATTGATATCACTGCCCGGAGAAAATCTTTTGAAACCCGCAGTAAGAAAGCTCTGCAATTTCTTGACCTCCCGAGCTTTCAGGATAATCAATCGACGAGACTTCCCTTTCATTTTGGCATAGGCCGGGCTAACCGGACCCAAAATTTCCAGGCCTTTTTGGTCTTTTACTCCTCTCAGTTTGGAAAAAAGGCGCTGGGAGGCTTTTTTAACCGCGGCTTCATCCTTGCCTCTTAAAATTATATTGGCGAAATGGCTGAAAGGGGGATAATTAAGTTCACGGCGGAACTTTATCTCCTCTTGATAAAAGCTTCGAAAATCATCTTTCTTTACTGCCCGGAGGCTGGAATGGTCAGGATGTAAAGTCTGAATAATCATTTTGGTTCTGTTTCTCCCTTTTGCAAGCTGATTGGCAAGCTGGCTTAAAAGTTGGAAGGTCCGCTCTCCGGAACGAAAATCAGGCAGATTAAGAATAACATCCGCTGATATAATACCCACCAGAGTAACCTTAGGGAAATCCCAGATTTTCGTCAGGACCTGAGTGCCGATTAAAAAATCGCCATCTCCGTCTCTAAAACTTTTTAAAAGATTTTGATAATCCTTTTTCCGGTGGAGCGTTTCACTATCTATTTTTATTACCCGGCTTCCGCGAAAAATTTTATTAACTGCCTCTTCTACCTTCTCTATGCCTAAGCCAAAATAACGAATATATGAACTGAAACAGCGGGGGCAAACCGAAGGAACTAACTGCCGATGGCCGCAATAATGGCAGCGGGCCATTTTATCGGCCTGATGAAAAACCAAAGGAAGATTGCAATTGGGGCAACGAATGACAAATCCGCACTGCCGGCAGGAAAGAGAAGTAGCAAATCCACGGCGGTTAAAAAAAAGAATAACCTGTTCCTTGTTTCTAAGCTTTTCCCGGATAGCCTCTTCCAAAAGTGGAGAAAGGATTCTCCGCGAAAATTTTTCCTGAGAAACATCAACAATCTCAACTTCCGGAAAGAAATTTCTATCAACCCTTTCTGAAAAAACAGCCATTTTTATTTTCTTTCGTTCGGCTCGATAAAAAGTTTCTAACGAGGGCGTAGCCGAAGTTAAAATAACCAGGGCTTTATTCAAACGGGCACGCTCGACAGCTACCTCCCGGGCATGATACCGGGGAACACCCTCCTCTTTGTACGAACTGTCATGTTCATCGGTAAGAACAATCAGGCCTAAATTTTTAAAAGGAGCAAAAATGGCGGCACGAGTGCCAACGACAATTTTTACTCCCCCTTTTTTTATCCTCTGCCATTCGGCATAATGCTTTCGGCGAGAGAGACGGCTATGTAAAATACCCACCTCCCGGCCATATTGCCGGCTAAGTCTTTTAATGACGGGTTCGGCTTTGGAAATCTCCGGGACCAAAATAATGGCTTGTTTACCCATTTGCAGGCAAAAATCAATCCCCTGAAGATAAACCTCGGCCTTTCCGCTTCCCTCCTTTCCAAAAAGCAATATTACATCCGAAGCACCTTTCTCTAAGTAATTTGTAATTAACCTTAAAGCCTGAGATTGTTCTTTAGTGGGAATAAATTTACTTTTTGCCGCTTTAATCAGAGAAGAAAAAACCTTTTTTTCTTTCCCTTTAGGCTTTCCCTGTTTTACGGCCGCCGGTACGGCTTCAAATAAAGCTTTTCCCCAGGGGCAAAAATAATAACCGCTTAGCCAGCGGGTTAAACGCAACATCTCTTGGTTGACTAAAGGTTCATCATCTAAAACCTCAAGCACCGTTTTGATTTTCTTTTGGGGAATAACGGTTTTTTCATCAACCCCAACGATAAAACCAGGAAGTATTTTTTTTCCAAAAGGAGCAGTTACCCTTTTCCCGACAGCCGCCTTGCCTTTCAACCCTTCAGGAATGAGATAATGAAATTGGCGCTCAAAAGGAAGGTCAAAGATAACCCGGGCATATTTTGGAGTTTTAGGCATGGGGAAT
Source organism: uncultured bacterium (assembly GCA_964506785.1). Taxonomy (GTDB): domain Bacteria; phylum CAZDME01; class JAYEMH01; order JAYEMH01; family JAYEMH01; genus CAZDME01. Next base: position 2,380 of record CAZDME010000050.1, read on the forward strand.
ATTTATGCGAATTCTTTGCGACTTGGCTAATTTCTCTTTTAAAAAAATAAAATTAACTCTTAACTTTTCCATACTCCGCTTTAAGTTTTTTCATATCTTCCCAGACCAGGCGTTTATCCTGCGGGTTACGAAGGAGATAAGCGGGATGATAGGTTACCAGAAGCTTCATTCCCTTGAGCTCAAACCAGTTGCCGCGTAATTTTCCGATTCTTTCTTCTGAAGTAAGGAGAGTCTGGGCGGCAAATCTACCTAAGGCACAGATTAATTTTGGGCGGATGACATCCAGCTGTTCCCAGAGAATCTGCTGACAAGTAGAAACTTCCTCGGGACTGGGGTCGCGGTTATTCGGCGGACGGCACTTTAGGATATTGGTAATATAAATCTCACTTCTACTTAAGCCAATGGCGGCAAGAATGTTATCAAGGAGCCTGCCGGCCCGCCCGACAAAGGGAAAGCCCTTTAAATCTTCCTCCCGGCCCGGGGCTTCACCGACAAAAACTAAATTTGTGTGATGATTGCCGCCGCCGAAAACCAGATGTGTCCGGGTCCTGGCTAAACTGCACCGTTGGCAGTCAGCATATTTATCCCTTAGTTTTGTAAACATTTCTTCTTTGGAAAAACTCTTTTCCCCGCTATGGTCAACTTTTTCCTTAACCTGCCGGTTTGATAAAAAGGGGCGGGATTTGCCTATCCCTAAAAATCCCTCCCGGGAAATATATTCCCGGGTTAATTTAATTAAATCTTTTAATTCTTCTTTTGAATTCTGCCGGCACATAGCTTGCTTTTTCACGAGTTTTCTTTTTGTGAAGGGAAAAGTGAAAGATCGGTATGTGGCAGGAATAAAGCCGCGGTATATTCATCCATAAATAAAGATGATGAAGCTAAATCCAAATAAGTAATTTTAGCGGAAAGCCGGTTTGCATCCTCCCGGGAGTTTTCAAAAAGCAGGCAAAGCTGGGCCCCGGCTAATGAGCCGTTACCGACAAACTTGAATTTATCTAAAGAAAGACCCGGAAATAAACCGATGGCAACGCCGTGATTTATATCCAGGTAATTGCCGAAAGCTCCAGCGATATAAATTTGGGTAATTTTATCGAAGGAAAGACTTAAATTACTTAAAAGGAATTTTTGCCCGGCAAAGACGGCGGCTTTTGTCCGGACTAAATTATCGATATCCACTTCGTTTATGGTAATATCCTCTCCAGTGGCGGTATCTTTTCCCCAGACCAAAACATATTCCTTCCCCTTTTTCCCGATTCTCAGACGTTCATTATTTAAATCCAGATCGATTTTCCCAATACGGTCAATAATGTGACAACGAAACATCTCCGCTAATAAATCAATCATCCCCGAACCGCAGATACCGGTCGCTTTCTCGTCATTAATTACCTGAAAACTTGGCTTAAGGTTTTTTGATTCGATTTTTACCTTTTCAATGGCTCCGGGGACGGCCGGTTGGCCGCACCCGACACCGCCGCCCTCAAAGGCCGGCCCAGCCGAACATGAAGCCGATACCAGCCAATCTTTATTTCCCAAGGCCACTTCTCCGTTTGTACCAATATCGATATAGAGAGAAACTTCATTCGATTTATTCATCCCGACGCTTAAGATACCGGCGGTGATATCCCCTCCGACAAAACTTCCCACCCCGGGAATCAGATAGACTGCTGCTTCGGGAAAAACATTTAAGCCTAAATCTTTAGCCGTAAAAGGAGAATCGAATTGGGCCCGTATAAAAGGATCTTCTCTAATCGGCTGAGGATTCTTCCCCAGCAAAAGATAAATCATCGTCGTATTGCCGGCACAGGAAATACAACCGATATCGCCGGATTCAATTTTGTGCACGGAAAATATCTGTTCCACTAATTCATTGATGGTGCCAATAATTAAATTTTTTAACTCATTTTGTCTTTTCTGATTTTTGGCGTAAACAATCCGGGAGATAACGTCACTGCCACAATAGTTTTGGGCATTAAAACTGGTATGTGTAGATAAGCTTTTCCCATCTTCTAAACGGATTAAGTTAGCAACTACGGTGGTGGTGCCAATATCAAGGGCTAACCCGTAAGGTTTTTCTTTCGATAAAGGAGTTAATTGCCAGATTTTCTCTTGGTCTTTTCCCGCCTTAGGCAGTTCTTTTTGCGGCCGAACTTCTCCGAGTAAGGATTCTTTGGGAATAAAAATCCTTAAGTTTCCCTCCACCTTGGTCATACAGGCAAGACATATCCCTTTAGAAATCTCCTGGCTGGTTAAATGGGCATAAGGCTGGACTAAAGCCTGGCCATCTTCAATCTTCACCCGGCAGCGGCCGCATTGTCCGGTACCGCCGCATGGGGCATTTAATTTAATCTTCGCCTGAACGGCCGCTTCCAGAATGGTTGTCCCTCGAGGAACTACAACTGACTTTTGCGGAGGATAAAAAGTTATTTTACAGGATTCCATATTTTTTTGAAATAAGCGGGAATATCGGCGGCTTCATTGGGCCCGACCATAATTTCCCAATCAGGAAGTTCTTCCTCTAAATCCCCGCTTAAAACTGCAACGTATCCGGGGATAATAATTTTTTTGTGGCCGAGTTTTTCTTCCGGTTTGTATTTTTTTACGGCGGCTGCGATTTGGGCCGGGGTAAATTTTCCGGCGGCCCAGGCGGTTAAAACCGACATCCCTTCGGCTTCGACTATCAGCATATGAGCAGGCATTCCCCCGGCTTCGATTTCACCGGAGACAGTAAAATAGGTCAGAGAAAAATTAGTGGTAACAATCAAAGGAGAACCTGTTTTAGGTTCCCCAATTCCATAAAGGCCGGGTTCAACCTGAAGAGGTTTTTGCGGGTCGGTATAAATATTCTGGCGGACAACCAGAAGTGAAAGAAACTGCCAATATTTCAAATCGGGCAAAACTAAAATAGAAGCATATTTAAGAATCCCTAAACTGGCTTTTATCCCGGCTTTAAACGAATCCTGGTCATTTATGAATAATATAGCGGGAAAACCCAAGGGACGAAAATTCTCTTTTATGGCCAGGCGGCGAATCTGGGTTAAATCGGCCAGATTGGATTTAAGTGAGCCTTCCGGAACCTCCAAAACTAAATTATCAATCCCCATCTCTTTAAATCTCTTCGACCGCTCGGCCAAATCTGATAGAGATTTACCCGAGATAACCAAGGGAGAGGCAAATTTTTTAGAAAGTTCGGCCAAAACGGCGAAATCTTTATTGTCCCGGCTGTAAATCAGGGTATTCTGCGGTGAAACCTCCAGGGCCGCCTCCAGAATCTCCGTTTCTTTAACTATCAGGAGCAAGGGTTTTGAGGATATTTTCCTTATCTCTTTGACAGTTTCAACAAATCTTTCTTTCTTGCCTCTTTTCGAACTGAGGGCAATCATTTCTATGCGTAACTCTTCCCCGACCCGCTCGAATTTATATGTTTCAATTTTATTAACGAGTTTCTTTATTTCCTGCATGTCCAAATCATCGCCGATTTCAACGGCTATCAGAGTCGGATTAAAAAAAGTCTTTTCGTGGCGGAAAAGGACCGTTTCGTGCCCGATTGAACGCGCCTCCCGGCCGGAACCAAGGGTGACAAGCTTAATCGGCGGAGTGGTCGCCTCCAATAAAGAAGCTTTGGCTTGAGGAGAGATATCCGGACAATCCTCAATGGAGGCTTTCTTGGTCGTCAGTTTCATGGCAAAGGCCAAACAGGTCGGACAACCGCATTTACCGCAATTGGTCTTGGGCAATAATTTGTAAATATCTAAGGCGTTTAATCCCATGAAAATTTCCCTTCCATTAAATCTTTTATGGCCTCTTTAAGCAGACGAACCGATTGGGGATGCCGAACAACTAAAATATCGGCTCCGGCTTGAAACAGGGAAAAAGCGTTAATTACTTCCCAGAGGATGCCTCTTTTTTCCTCATCTCCCCAGAGGGACATTTCTTTTTCTTTGAGCTTTACTTCTTTTACCTTCCAAGCTTCAGTGCCAACATCACAATAGAAAGGCATGGCTAACATCTCATCCCCCATCAATCCACCCAGCCTGATGCGTTCCATAACCGAATAGGTATATTCCAAACCATAACCCAAACCGCCCGCCAAAGGGTCAATAACGATTCTATCCAAAGGAAGATGCAATTCACTGATAAGAATATTTAACTGCTTGGCAATATTGACATCAATGGGCGATTGAGCAATAATATTATGCCCGTTAGCCAAACAATTAGCGACGAGGCTGCGGTAATTATCTTCTTTAGCCGTGGATAACAGGCATTTTTCTCCCCGAGCCGCCTCACCGCATTTAATAAGAACCTCATTTTCCTTTTCATAAGGACCCGGACCGACAATTATTAAAGGGAGCTTGACGGTTTCAATCATTTCTTTAACCAATGAAGCCGCCTCCTCAGCCGTCTTATTTTCTTTCTCCGGATGGGTCCCCATAAGTTTTAGACAAATTAAATCAGCGCCAAAATTTTCAACGGCCCGTTTACCCCAGTCAACGGAATCAGCATAGGTTTTCCCATAAGCCTTGTTTAAGGCATCCGGCCAATCTTTAGGCGGGGTGTCCCAGACTTCTAAAGCTACCAAAGGATAATTCGGAATTTTTCCTTCAAAATGCAAAAACGGCAGGGTTTCTTCACCGCCAATTTTAAAAATCCGGGAGGAATGCCCTCCCTCGTTCTGCCCTGTTCCAAGGATTACCTCAGTCATTTTTTTTAGCCATTTTTCTTTGTGAAGCTCTATTTTTTCAGCCATGTTATTCTTTCCCTATACAAAACTGAATTTTGAAAATCGCCGGCGGCCCAGAGAAAATAATTTAGAGCAGCGGCGGTAATTTAAATGCCGGGTGTCCCTTCTTTTTTAAAAAAGGGATGATCTTTTCAACCGTTACTCCAACGGTTTCGTCGGCAATCATTTCGAAAAAATCCGGCTGACCAACCGCCTCAGCCCGTTTAATCAAAGACTCCTTTAAAAACTCCTTTAACTGCTTAGGAAGCCAGACCACCCTGAGCAGGCCGCCTTCATTAGACATAAATTTCGGGCTGGTGACATATTTCCGGCCAATACCCATAAAACCGGGCGTCTGTTGTCCGCCGCCGACAGAGCCGGCTAAAGTAGAAAAAGGCATGCCGCAGGGAGTCATTCCGCTATGCTCCCGATCAACTACCATGACACCATTGGTCTCCGGAAGAACGGCAACAACCGCTTCAAAACAGCCGCAGCTGGTTAAAGGGTTCTCCATTAGAGAATAAAGATTCAACTTCTCCACTCTGCCGTGAGATTTTTCCTTAACGTATCGATTTACCTCTTCCCACTGGCCGGCCTTTTCATCAATTGTTTTGCCCTTTTTTACCGGCTCATTCCCACCGACTGGATTTATCTCATAGGAGGCTTTCCCATCTAACCAGGAAAAAGCGCCGCAAAGCCCAGGACGTTCCGGAGTGATAATACAGACATGATCCGGAGCAAAACTCTGGCAGAGAAGACAAGAGTAAAATACATCAACGTCTTCATCCTTCATCCCAGCCAGGCGTTCATCTCTTTCCTGATAAATAAGGCGGGCCCGGGAAATCAGCTCATCTATTTCTTCCTTATCCCCCAATATGGTTATCTGGACTTTATCGACGATAGCATCGTACTCGCCATGAATCCGGCAAAGCAAAATTTCAGCCAGGTCTTTAATCTTAAAAGAGGCCTCTTTTGCTTTTTTACTAATCCGCATCCAGATAGTATCACGGGAACTGATATGCCAAATACCCAAAGCTTCGTTATAAAAAGTGTGAAGCTGTCTTTCAATAATCGGTTCGAAATCTTTCTGCATTTTCCTACCGGCCACCTCCACTAATATACCCAGAGGATAGGCTTTCCCCTCGACCAACTCGTCAATTTCTTTTGTTTTCATTATAATTTTCCCATCTTCGATTTCATCCATCTCTTTTTTTATCAAAAGCTCAACTGCCCTAGAGCGCCCCCCGCCAAATTCTACAGACATCTCTTCCTTACGGATTCTTTCCCCGGCAAAGGCGCCGCTATAGGCCACAGGAATAGGAACCTTGGTAATTTTTACCTTTATCCCCCGGGCTTCTAACGCCCGGGGGACTAAACGCGTGATATCTTTTTCAACAATAATATCGTCTCCATATAAGGTGAAACCTTGACCTTTTACTTCAGGAATATCTCCTTCGGAAATTATCGGCGTCCCAAAATTTAATCCTCCCAAAACAAAAGCCGAATCTTCAGCATTTAGCTTGCCTAAAGACAAGATAAAAGCGGGGATTTTTTCCCGGCAATATGAAAAAATCTTATCAAAAGTGCCGCCTTTTTGCCCGCCAAAGGTCAAAGCCACCCGCACCATTAAATTGAAAAAGTAAACCGGGGTATAAATCTTATTACTTAAAGGGATAAGATGGGTGTCCAGCCCCATCTTGACATCGGCTTTCTCCAGTTGTTTTGTAAATCCGCCGGATTCTTTCCCGGCTAAAAAGGTCAAAATATTCCTTTCCTGTAAACTTCTAGCAATGGTCGAAGCGGCGGCATCATCCCGAGCTTGCCCGATAATCAAAGCCAAACCAGAAATACTTCCGTCAACTAACTGAACACCTAAAGCCCTGAAGGTAGAATCCGGAATAAAACCGACCCAATTGGGCAGGGGTTCTTTTTTCTTTTCATAATCCAGAGCCGACAGAATTTCAGCGGCAGCCAAAGCCGCTAACCCCGCCTTGAGCCCCTTTTTTAGGGTTAAGGGAGAAGACTCGGCTTCAGTCCATAATTTATTTATCTCATGCATAGCCCGGGATAAATCTTTATTCCTTTTTATTTCCACCCCCCAAAGAGCAAAAATTAAAGGTAGAAAATAGGCGGTGTCGGGGAATTGAATCAGACCTTCTGA
>CAZDME010000051.1:0-9249 GCA_964506785.1 uncultured bacterium
ACATCCAAGGAGGGAAGAAAATTATTATCAATTCCATATAAGTAAAATTATGAATCTGCCTCGTCCGATTCCTAGTGTAAGGAAGAGAAAAATTGTCCATATCCCAACAACCCTCCATAAATTATTTACTGCTCAGGAAATAAACGATTTATACCATACCAGCCCTTTGGAAGAGAAAATGTACAAGGCTTTAAAAAGAAGAAAAATTAGTGCTGAAAGACAACTGTATGTCCATTTGAATGAGCAAGTTTATTACTTGGATTTTTGTATATTCTGTCAAAAGGCAAATATCGATTTAGAATGTGACGGCGAGAGATATCACATTTTGCCTCAAGCTTTTACTAAGGACCGCATTCGTAATAATCAACTGAATAGTTTTGGCTGGCATGTTTTAAGATTTTCTAGTACCGAGATTAATAGAAATATAAAAAATTGTTTAGCCACAGTTGGGCGAACTATACATACTTTGAGTGGGTTGAAAGCATAAAGGGGCGATTAAAAACGGCACATTTTGGTTAACGATAAACTTCGCGAAAGACTTACTGCAATATTCATGCCTTGGTATGTTTATATAATCCAGTGCCGCGATAAAACCTTATACACCGGAATAACCAAAGATTTAAAGCGCCGGATTGAAGCTCACAACAAAGGTAAAGCTTCTCGATATACTAAATATCGTCACCCGGTAAGACTGCTTCATTCTGAAAGATATTTTACTAGGTCCGAAGCGCTTAAAAGAGAGGTCTGCATTAAGGGTTTTACTCGGGTAAAAAAATTATCCCTTATTTCACTAAAAAGGCCTTTTACCTCGCAAGGATAAATTTTGAAGGATGAATACGAGAGATAATAAGGCAGAAATATCGCTTATTTTTGAAGTCGAGCGAATCCTTGGCTTACAGAAACCTTCTTTTTTGCCGGAGAAGCTTCGGCGGCCGCAAACACCAAAAAGGATTATACCCAGGGAGAGATTTCCGAATAGATAAAAAGGCTTTTCAAAACTTGGCTTTACACTTTTGCGATGGACATTAAAATCATAAAAAATAAAATATCCCTGCCGGCACTTAAGGAAATTGCCCGGGTTAACTACGGCAATATGGTTAAAGGGGTGGTTGATCTCCAATTGAAATTTCTAGCCCTGGGAGGAGAACTCCATGCAGATGCAGAAGCCCTTTTGATTCAAGAAGGCTCTCAGCAGAAAAATCTCTGGGGTTTTAATATTTATCCCGATAAACCGGATGATGAAAGGATAGAATATACTTCTTTGATTAATATACGGCCGTCGCAGGGAAATCTTTCTTTAGAGATTAAAAATGACGATTTAAGGGCCCGAATGCGGCAAATCATTGCCTCCCTGATAGAAGGTAAAAATGGATAAGGATACCTGGTTTAAGCTTACCCCAGGCCAGCAGTTAGGAAATATTGGCAGTGAAATTGCCCGTGCCCGTCATTGGGATACTCACAAAGATTATTCAAATCGCCAGGAAGCATTAAAACGGGCTTTGGGACTGTTTGATTTAACATTGGATGATCGCCGCTGGGGAGCGGGCCTAAAAGAGATTGCCCGTTTTCGTGAGGTTGTCGCCGCCTGGTTTTCTGGCCAATCATTCTTTGACATTCCGCTAAAAAGTCTCGAAGATTATTGTGTTAATTTTGTTATTCAAAAAAAATATAACCCGGAGTAAAATTCCATGATTGGCAAAATTTTTAAAAAAACCGATAAAATGGCAAGAATCGTAAAATTTTTCCTTATATGTTCGTTTCTTTTATCTTTCCTGGTGAATAAGGCCGGGGCGGAGGAGAAATCCGCCCCGCTTGATAAAGAAGCGCCCCTGGAGATTACCTGGGAAGAATGTCTCCGCCAGGCACGGCAGAATCATCCCGATATAATCGCCGAACTTGAAAAAGTAAAACAGGCCGGGGCAAATAAAGCCATTGCCGTATCCGGGGTTTTACCTCAAATAAGCACCAGCCTTTCTGAAAGGACTTCAGAAACATCCACTAAAGATAAAAGCGATACCTATTCATACAGCATCAGCGGGAGCCAGTTGCTATTCGACGGATTCAAAACCTCTTATGATATCGCCTCTGCTTCGGAGGATATAAAATCAGCTCGATATAGTCTGGCGGTAACTTCATCCAATGTCAGATTGAGATTAAGAACGGCTTTTGTCCGGCTTTTAAGGGCCCAGGCACTTTTAAATATTACCGAAGATATTGCCGGCCGCCGCCGGAAAAACTTGGAGTTGGTAGAATTGCGTTATGAAGCCGGCCGAGAACATAGAGGTTCTCTCCTAACCGCTCAAGCCGATTTGGCTGAGGCTTCATTTGAAGTAACTCAGGCCGGACGGAATATTGATTTAGCCCAAAGGCAATTGACCAAGGAATTGGGGCGGACTCACCTCATTCCCATTAAAGCCAAAGGGGATTTAAAAATTAAAGATAGCCTTCGGGAAAAACCTGATTTCGAGCGTTTGTCTGAAAGCATTCCTTTCCTCAAGGAGCTTATTGCCCGCAAAGAAGCGGCTCGATTCGATTTGGAATCGGCTAAGGCTGATTTCTTTCCTGAGGTTTATGCCAATGCTTCAGCCGGGAGAAGCGATTCCAACTGGCCTCCGGATAAAGACGAATGGTCGGTTGGAGCCAGCCTTTCTTTTCCTTTATTCGAAGGTGGTTCTCGAATTGCCAGGGTTTCCAAAAGCAAATCTGCCTTCAATCAGGCCGAGGCGGACAAAAGAAGCGGCCGGGACAGCCTTATTTTAACCCTGGAGGAAACCTGGATAGACCTGCAGGATGCCATAGACAAGCTCATCGTCCAGCAAAAGTTTTTGGAGGCATCGAAGGAACGCGCCAGGATAGCCCAGGCCCAGTATTCCACCGGCCTTATTTCATTCGATAACTGGATAATAATTGAAGATGATTTAGTTAGAGATAAAAAATCTTTGTTAGATGCTCAGGCTAATCTCTTGATTGCCGAGGCTAACTGGATTCAGGCAAAGGGAGGTACATTAGATGACCAGGAATAAAAAATGGAGCCTTTATCTTATCTTAGTGATTATAGCCGTGGTCTCAATTAGTTTAATAATCAGGATGAAGAAAAATAAGGTTTCTCCCGAGGTTATCCGGGAGATAACCCCCGTTTATGGCAGTATCCAGACCTTTATCTCCACCACCGGTACCGTTAAGCCGCAGAATCGCCTGGAGATAAAACCGCCGATTAGCGGCCGAATTGAAGAGGTTAAAGTTTTAGAGGGTGAGAAAGTGAAGACTGGCGATATTCTTGCCTGGATGAGTTCCACCGAAAGAGCCGCTCTTTTAGATGCGGCCCGAGCCCAGGGTGAAAAAAGCTTGGCTTATTGGCAGGAAACTTATAAACCTACACCTTTAATTGCCCCTATTAACAGCGAGGTTATCGTCCGGGCGGTTGAACCCGGCCAGACAGTTTCTTCGTCTGATGTCGTTGTTGTCTTATCGGATCGTCTCATTGTCAAGGCGCAGGTTGATGAAACCGATATTGGCAAGGTAAAGGTCGGCCAGATGGCCTTAATCAGCCTGGATGCCTATCCGCAGGTAAAGGTAAAGGCCAAGGTTGACCATGTTTCCTATGAATCAGATATTATCAATAACGTTACCATTTACGAAGTCGATATCCTTCCCGAAAAAGCGCCTGAGGTATTTCGCTCGGGGATGAGTGCTAATGTGGATATTATTGAAAAAGACAAAGAGAACATTTTAGTTATTCCCCTGGCCGCCGTCAGCCATGATAAAAAGGACAATTTTGTTCTTTTAAGCCAGGGAAAGCTTAAAAAACCCCGCAAACATAAAATCGAAATCGGCATTTCCGACGATAAAAATGTCGAGATTATTTCCGGCCTTGAAGAAAAAGATAAAATAATTATAGAAACCCAGCAGTACCTGCCTTCAAAAAACAGCGCCTCTGGCGGAAGTCCTTTTATGCCTATGGGCAGAAAGAAGCGATAAGATAGCTTCATTTATCCGCTTTTATATTTATCTTCTGCCCGGAGGGAAAGGCGCAAAAAAATATGATAGAATTAAAAAATGTCAGCAAGACCTATCAGATGGGTAAGGTAGGGGTGCATGCCCTCGGTAATGTTTCTTTGAAGATTACCCCCGGAGAATTTATTGCCATTATCGGCCCTTCCGGTTCGGGGAAATCCACCCTCCTTCATATCTTAAGTTTTTTAGACAGGCCCGATTCCGGCTCATACCATTTATGGGGCAAGGAAATAAATAAACTTAGCGATGATGAATTAGCTGTTTTAAGGAATCGTTTGGTTGGTTTTGTTTTTCAGCAGTTTCATCTCCTCCCCAGGATAACCGCTCAGGAAAATGCCGAGCTTCCTTTGGTTTATGCCGGCAAGCGCCATCTTAAGGAGAAGGCCCTGGAAAAAATTAAAGAAGTTGGTCTCATCCATAGAGCTTCTCATCGGCCCAATGAACTTTCCGGGGGTGAGCAGCAACGGATTGCCATTGCCCGTTCTTTGGTAAACGAGCCATTAATTATCTTGGCTGATGAGCCGACCGGCAATCTCGATAGCAAAAGTGAAGAAGAAATAATCTCGATTTTAGAGGATTTGAATCAAAAGGGCAAAACGGTTATCATGGTCACCCATGAAAAGGAAATTGCCGAAAAGGCCAAAAGGGTTATTTCTATGCGTGATGGCCGGGTTATCTCTGATGAAATAATCAAAAGAGATTTAGCCAGGCCCTTGCAAACTTCTACCGCCCCATCCACGGATAATATTTTATCCCAATCGCATTTAAAGGTAGGGAAAGCTGAGTTTATCGACCATATCCGTCAGGCCATTCACGCTGTTTTTTCCCATAAAATGCGCTCCATTCTTTCTATGCTGGGTATTCTTATCGGCGTTACCGCCGTCATTGCTATGCTCGCTCTGGGTCAGGGGGCCAAAGAATCTATTTCACAAAGGTTGGCTTCTTTAGGTTCGAACCTTTTGATGGTCAGGCCCGGTTCCCGCCAGATGAGCGGTATCTCTTTAGAGGCCGGTTCGGTTACCCGCTTTACCATGAAGGATGCAGACTCTATCGCTAATCTGCCTCAGGTAAAAAGGGTTTCTTCGGCGGTTAGCGGCCGGGCTCAGCTTGTTTATGGCAATAAAAACTGGAATACCCAGGTTCAGGGCACCGGAGTGGATTATGCCCCGATGCGGGCCGCAGTCCCCACTATTGGCCGGTTTTTTACTGAAAAAGAGATGAAGATGCGCCAGAAGGTAGTCGTCCTGGGAACTACAATTGTTAAAGAACTTTTTGAAAATGCCAATCCGGTTGGAGAGGTGATTAAAATAAACCGCATAAATTTCCGGGTAATTGGTGTTATGCCGGAGAAGGGTGCCGCCCATTGGCGTGACCAGGATGATTTAGTGGTTATTCCGGTAACCACGGCTATGTATCGGCTTTTAGGCAAGGAGTATGTCGATTCGATTGATGTCGAGGTAAAAGAGGCCGATTTAATGGATGCCGCTCAATCCTCAATCAGTAAACTTATTATCCAACGCCACCGGCTCAATGAAAAGCAAAAAGATTCATTTCAAATACGCAATATGGCTGAGATTCAGGAGACGATAGAAAGTACTGCCCGGACAATGACCTGGCTTTTGGGCTCTATTGCCGCCATTTCTCTTTTGGTCGGTGGTATTGGTATAATGAACATTATGCTTGTCTCGGTCACCGAGCGCACCAGGGAAATAGGCCTGCGCAAGGCTCTTGGTGCCCGCCGCATAGATATTATGACTCAATTTCTTATTGAATCGGTTTTTTTGACCTTTCTCGGCGGCATAGCTGGTATTGCCTTTGGTTTGGGTATTGCCTGGCTTATGGCTATTTTAGCTGGTTGGGCAACAAAGGTTTCCGCTTTTTCGGTTATTCTGGCCACCACCTTTTCTATTGCTGTCGGTATAGGTTTCGGCCTTTGGCCGGCCCGTCAAGCAGCCAAACTCAATCCGATTGAGGCCTTAAGATACGAATAATCCTAATTTTTATGAGAAAACATAGACCTCTTCTTTTTTTTCTGGTCATTTTTTTCTTTTTCACCCTATTTACTCCCGTTTCTACGGCTAAAATCCTCTTTGGCCGCGATTATTATGACGCTCTCCATTATTTTATAAACCGGGCTGAAGACTCCGTTCTTGTTGCTATGTATTTTATTATTATTACCCCGGATGATTCTGCCAACCCTATCAATCAGCTGGTTAACGATTTAATTAAGGCCAAAAAGCGGGGAGTAAAGGTAAAGGTGATTTTAGAGGATTCCAAACTCAAGGAAAGCCGCCTGGCTTACCGGGTTTTAAGAGAAAACAATATTCCGGTTTATTTTGACCGGCCCGGCCGACTTCTGCATTTAAAGGGGATAGTCATTGATGAAAAAATAATTTTTTTGGGTAGTGCCAACTGGTCCAGGGCGGCTCTCTTTGACAATTTTGAGGCTTCTTATTTTGACGATTCTCCTCAGGAAGTCCGCGCCTTTAAGGAATATATCGATGGCATCCCTTATCAAAAAGGGGATATTTTCTTGCCGGAGTCGGAGGGAATAACCCTGCCGGCTGAATTCCTTCTTTCCGTCCCTTCCGGCCGAATTCTCTTAAAGCGCGATGCTTTTAAGCAGTTTGACCTTTATCTCTTATTATTAAAAAAGGCTCAAATAAGCGGTGAAAGTTCCTTTAAGATTGACTATGACCGTTTGGCTGAGGAGATGGGCTATACTCCTCCGGAGGAGCTGGGCCGTTACCGCAGCCTTCATGATTATTATTATGAAAGAATTCACCGAATCCTGAAAAAACTTGAAAAAAACAAGCTGATTAAGTATAAAAAGGGGGTAGTAAACCTAAAAAAACCGAAAGAAACATCGGAAAAACCGATAATTATCCCTGATGAGTATTGGGAATATGACTATCCGCAAAGATTGTCTCTTCGGGCTAAGTATATGTATATGATTTCTCTCTATGAAGCCGGCCGTTCCAGCCGTTATCCCTTCTGGTTTCGCAGTCAGCAGGATATGTCCTCTTTTTTTGGCATAAGCGAGACGACCATCTCGCTGGGACTCCTGGAGCTGGAAGAAAAGGGGCTGATTGAGGTTACCCGGGATAAACCCACTCCGCCTGATTTTGCCGACCGCAAGGCCAACATCTACCGCCTGCTTCCTTTATCTGCGGAATAATAGATTACCTATCTTGCTAAAAATTAGTTATTATTTTAGTTGTCATTTGGAAATCGAGTTTCTGATTGACAAAATAATGGTTATATGATATTGTTAAACTCAAGAAGTAAGTGTATAAGAGGTGTGTTTGAAGGGAGAACCTCCACTTTAAAACTAGCTAAGCTGGTTCTGAACCGGTTAAATGGGAAGGGAAAGTAAAACCTTCGCTGAAAATAGCGGAGGTTTTTAATTTTTATGGGGCAATATTTTCTGTTGAGTCTTTGCTTTTTGGACAGCAAAGAAAAGGATTTATGCTGACGGGAGCGAGAAAGATGGATATCTGTGGTTAACTGGTGGCAGGCAAGGTTGCCGCTATTCCTGCGTTTCTATGCTTGTTTTGCCTTAGCCCTTGGTCTCTTGATTGTCTATTCTGCCTAGCAAAAAAAGAGCTTTCCAAATGATTTCTATTTCTTTTCTTATCACCGCTGGTATTATTTTATTATTAAACCGCGCCGGTCTTATCAAATATCCATTGGTGGTAATTCTCGTTTCCGCCATTATCATTGGTGTTTCTGCCTTTGCTTTTCGCGGCCGGCTGAATTGCCCTTTTGTCAAAAGGTGCCCGTTTACCATATGCCCTTTTAATAGAAGATAGCCTCTATAAGGCTGTAGGCCCCACACGAAAATATATTAAACCGGGCCGCCGATTAGTGGTATAATGATACGGCCCATAGTTTAAAGGTTATACGCAAATGAGTAAACTGATAGCGATAATTGATGACGAGCCGGATATTCTGGAATTAGTTTCTCTTCATCTTGAAAAAGCCGGCTTCGAAGTTAAAGGTTTCCCGGATGGAAAAACTTTTTTCAAATCTCTTAAAAAGAGACTGCCGGATTTAATCTTTTTAGATTTGATGTTACCCGGTGAAGATGGCTTTGATATATGCAAATACTTAAAGAAAGACGATAAAACCTCGTACATCCCCATTATTATGCTTACTGCAAAAAGTGAGGAAACAGATAAAGTCTTAGGTTTGGAACTAGGCGCTGACGACTATGTAACCAAGCCTTTTTCACCCAGGGAATTGACTGCCCGCCTGAAGGCAGTTTTGAGAAGAAAAGAAAGAAAAGAAAAAGCCGATCGAATTAAAATAGGTAATATTTTAGAGATTGATTTAAAGAAATTTGAAGTTATGGTCTCTTCCAGGAAAATAGATTTAACCTCAACCGAGTTTCGCATCTTACAGTTTTTAGCCTCCCGCCCCGGCTGGGTATTTAAGAGAGACCAGATTTTAGAATATCTCTGGGGCGAGGAAAAAATTGTTTTGGATAGGACCATAGATGTTCACATTGCCAATTTAAGGGAAAAACTGGGTAAGGCCAAAACGCTCGTTAAGAATATAAGAGGGGTTGGGTACAAATTAGAGGAATCATGAAGAAGTCGATATTTTTTAAAATTTTTGGAGGTCATCTTTTAATAATCGTTTTACTTTCCGTATTGATACTTCTCTTTTCTTTCCGGACGATAAGAACCTATTACATAGATCAAATTGCTTCAAATCTGGAGAATCTCGCTTCAACCTTAATGTCACAAATCACTCCTCTTATAGAAAAGGAGCAGTCCGAAGTTATTGATGTAATGGTAAAAGATCTGGGTAGAAAAATAAATACACGCATCACGGTCATAGATTCAGGGGGAAAGGTTTTAGCTGATTCCGAGAAGGACCCGAATTTAATGGAGAATCATGCTGACCGGCCGGAGGTTATCCATGCCCTTGGGGATGATTTTGGCCGTTCCAGCCGATACAGCACGACAGTAAAAGAAGAGATGCTTTATATTGCCCTCCCCCTTAAGAAAGGAAAGGAAACTCTTGGTATTTTAAGGATGAGTTTATTCCTGAAAGACATCCAGTGTCTCCTGAGTAATTTAAAGCTAAAGGTTTTAAATCTTTCCTTAGTAGCGATAATTTTATCTTTACTGGGGGCAATTATTCTCTCCCGCAATCTATCCCGTCCGATTAAAGAATTATCCCGGGCATCCCGGCAGGTAGGCTCGGGGGATTTCGATACCAAGGTAT